>CAJJZO010000060.1 GCA_905197585.1 uncultured Collinsella sp. | reverse complement strand
GAAGGCCGGGCGCAAGGTTTTCGTAGATTCCGCACGAGCCGACGGCCACTTAATGTGGCCTTCGTGCGAGCCCAGGACTTGACCGAGCGAAAACCTTGCGCCCGGCCTTCGGCGGAGCGTGCCGGATGGTGGAATTGTGTGCAGCCCGGTTTTCCGTTGACCGACGCCGGGGTCCCCGCCATAATACTTTCGGTTCACGCACGAATCCGCTGCCAGAGACAGCCGGTGCAAACGGGCATCGCCCGCGAGCTTAATGGGATATCCCGCCAGCCGAGGTGGTCGAGTAGATATGTCTTCTCGCCCCCGTCGCTCATGCAGCGCGGGGGCTTTCTTTTTGGACATGCCCCCGTCACGTCCTTGTGGCGGACCGTGCCCGGAAAGAATTCGAGGAGGTGTAATTCATGCCCCAGCAGTACAAAATCGACAAGGTTGCAGAGATCGAGTCCCGTATCGCCGAGAACGCCGGTCTGTTCGTCGTCAACTACAACGGTCTGACGGTTAAGCAGGCTCAGGAGCTGCGTCATCAGCTTCGCGAGTGCGGCGCCGAGATGAAGGTCTACAAGAACAACCTGGTCAAGATCGCTCTCAAGAACCAGGAGCAGCCCGAGCTCGACGAGATCCTCGCCGGCCCCGTCGCTTATGTGTTCTACGAGTCCGAGCCGGTCGAGGCCGCTAAGGCCCTTAAGGACTTCTCTGCTAAGTCCAAGGGCGTCCTTGAGATCAAGGGCGGTATCTCCGACGGCAAGGCCGTTTCCGCTGATGATGTTAAGGCTATCGCCGAGCTGCCCACCAAGGATCAGCTTCTCGGCCAGATCGCCGGTCTCATCTCCGGTTTCGCTCGCGACATCGCTGTCTGCGTCAACGGCGTTTCCTCTGGTCTCGCTCGTTCGATCCAGCAGGTCTCCGAGCAGAAGGCAGCCTAGTCGCTGTTTTCACCCGCGGCGGCAACGCCGCACCCCTGGCGCATTCGCGCCGTGTTTTAACTGATCTCCGTGCACAGACACGGAAACCGAAAGGACTTAGAAATGGCTAAGCTTACCACCGATGAGATCATCGATGCTCTTAAGGAAATGACCCTTCTCGAGGCTTCCGAGCTCGTTAAGGCTATCGAGGACACCTTCGGCGTTTCCGCCGCTGCTCCTGCCGCCGTTGTCGCCGCTCCCGCTGCTGGCGCTGCTGAGGCCGAGGAGAAGACCGAGTTTGACGTCGTGCTCGAGGGCTTCGGCGACAACAAGATCCAGGTCATCAAGGCCGTCCGTGAGCTCACCAACCTTGGCCTGAAGGAGGCCAAGGAGGTCGTCGAGGGCGCTCCCAAGGCTGTTCTCGAGGGTGCCAAGAAGGAGGACGCCGAGGCTGCCAAGGAGAAGCTCGAGGCTGCTGGCGCTGCTGTCACCCTCAAGTAATCAGGCTTTCTCGCCAGATTTCTTTGCAGACGGGGTTCGCATTGCGAGCCCCGTCTTTTTTGTTATGACCACTCTATTTTGCTGGCTCGGCATGCAAATTGCTGTCGTTTGCGGTGCTTTGGGGTCGCTACCGTTGGGCGATAAAATTGCACCATTCGAGCAATAATTTGCGTTGACCTGCTGAAGAATGGCGTTTGCCTGCATTAACGTTAATTAACAGCGGTAAGATAATCCGGTATCGCAATTTGGTCTGCGGCCGGTGAGCCGCATGCACGGGCGCTATTTGCGCCTGCGAAAGGATCCCTGAATACTATGAAGGCAATCATCCCCGCCGCCGGTCTTGGCACGCGTTTTCTGCCTGGTACCAAGTGCACGCCCAAAGAGATGCTGCCGGTGCTCGACAAGCCGGTCATTCAGTATGTCGTTGAGGAGGCACTCGACCCCGAGGAGGTCGACGACGCCATCATCGTTACCTCGCCCGGTAAGCCCGAGCTGCTGAGCTACTTCCAGCCCGATCGCTCGCTCGAGAACCTGCTTCGCGAGCGCGGCAAGGATGCTTATGCCGACGCCGTCGCCCATGCGGGTGGTATGCCGGTCGACTTCCGTTATCAGTACGAGCCCAAGGGCCTTGGCCACGCCATTCGCTCTGCCGCCGACACTGTGGCAGGGGAGAACTTCCTGGTTCTTCTGGGCGATTACGTTGTGCCCAACCGTGACATCTGCGACAAGATGCTTGCCGTCTCTAAGGAGCATGGTGGCGCTTCTGTTATCGCCGTTGCCGCGTGCGCTCCCGAGGAGGTCAGCCGCTACGGCGTTATCGCCGGCGATCGCGTGGGCTCTCTCGAGGGCTTCGAGAATGCTGCCGATGCCGAGCCGGGCGCTGTCTGGCGCATTGGCGGTCTGGTCGAGAAGCCCGCTCCCGAGGCGGCTCCGTCCAACCTGTACATCGTCGGTCGCTACCTGCTGAGCCCGCTGGTCATGGACCTGCTGGCCGACCAGCAGGCCGGTAAGGGCGGCGAGATCCAGCTGACCGACGCTATGGCCCGTTCGCTCGATCGCGAGGCCATGTACGCTGTCGTCATCGACCCGCTGTCGGGCTACGACACCGGTACCCCGTCTGGCTGGATGGCCACCAACGCTCTTATGGCTGCAAGCGATCCTCGCTTTGCAAGCGCCTTCTGGGACGCCATCGACGAGCGCGGCGGCTTGATGCGCAAGTAAGCCTTCGGGCATCGACATTTACGGGTGCGGACTTCGGTCTGCGCCCGTTTTTTATAAGAGCTGCGATTGTTGGCTCTCTGTTCACAGAAAATATATGAACAGATGTTCGATACACATGCATCTACCTGCGTGTTTTCTGTCGAAAAACTTTGCTACTCCAAAAACTCAATCGCGTCAAGGCTTTTCTTGCTCAACGGTCGGTACCTGATAAACTATTAGGTTGCGATAACTGGCGAAGCTATGCCTCGCCAACCCACCGAGCATTTCCGTGAAGGAGGAAAAACCTGGTGACCTACGCATACACTGCCACTGAGCGCAAGCGCGTCAGCTTCGGGAAAATCCCGGAGGCCATGGAGCTCCCCAACCTTATCTCTGTTCAAAGGGAATCCTTTGAGCGTTTTAAGGACGAGGGCCTTCGTGAGGCGTTCAAGGAATCCAGCCCCATCCAGAGCCAGAACCATGTTCTCGAGGTTACCTTCGGCGAGCATCAGTTCGGCGACCCCGCGCACACCGTCGAGGAGTGCCGCGAGAAGGATATGACCTATCAGGCTCCGCTTCTGACCGACGTCCGTCTTACCAACAAGGAGACCGGCGAGATCAAGGAGCAGCTCGTCTTCATGGGTGACTTCCCCATGATGACTGATCAGGGCACCTTCATCATCAACGGTACTGAGCGTATCGTCGTCTCGCAGCTCGTCCGCTCCCCGGGCGTGTACTACAGCTCCGAGATGGATTCGGGCAAGCAGATCTACAAGGCCCAGATCATCCCGTCCCGCGGTGCCTGGCTCGAGTTTGAGGTCGACAAGCGCGACCAGCTCATGGTCTCCATCGACCGTAAGCGCAAGCAGAGCGCCACGATGTTTCTGCGCGCCCTTGGCATCGCCGTCACCAACGACGACATCATCGAGCTGCTCGGCAACTCCGATGTGATCAAGCGCACTCTGGAGCGCGATACCGCCCTCACCCGCGAGGATGCCCTCATCGAGATCTACCGTCGCCTGCGCCCGGGCGAGCCTCCCACCGTGGATGCTTCCCGCAGCCTGCTCGAGGGCCTGCTCTTCAACCCGCAGCGCTACGATCTGGCCCGCGTCGGTCGTTACAAGGTCAACAAGAAGCTCAACCTCACCACCGAGGAAGAGGTCACGGTGCTCACCGACGAGGATATCGTCGCTACGCTGCGCTACCTGCTGTCCCTCGCTGCTGGCGAGCAGGGCTTCAAGGTCGACGACATCGACCACTTTGGCAACCGCCGCATCCGTACCGTCGGCGAGCTCGTCGCCAACCAGTTCCGTATCGGCATGAGCCGTATGGAGCGCGTCGTCCGTGAGCGCATGAGCTCCCAGGACATCGATGAGATCACCCCGCAGTCGCTCATCAACATCCGCCCGATCGTGGCCTCCATCAAGGAGTTCTTCGGTTCCTCGCAGCTCTCGCAGTTCATGGACCAGGCGAACCCCCTGACCGGTCTGACCCACAAGCGCCGTCTGTCCGCACTCGGCCCTGGCGGTCTTGCCGGCCACAAGTCGGGTTCCAGCCGCCGCACTAACGTGCCGACGGCCGTCCGCGACGTTCACAACTCGCACTACAGCCGCATGTGCCCGATCGAGACCCCCGAAGGCCCCAACATCGGCCTGATCGGCTCGCTCGCCCTCTACGCCCGCGTCAACGAGTACGGCTTCATCGAGGCTCCGTTCCGTCGCGTCGAGAACGGCGTTGCCACCGACCAGATCGACTGGATGACCGCTGACGAGGAAGAGAAGCACGTCATCGCGCCGGCCAACACGCCGCTCGATCCCAAGACCAACGAGTTCATCACGACCGATGCCGAGGGCAAGATTGTCCGTCCGCACACCGTGATCGCCCGTACCCGCGACTTCGACGGCTCCTTCGGCGCTCCCGCCGACGTGCCTGTCGAGGACGTCGACTACATGGACGTCTCGCCGCGTCAGATGCTCTCCGTCGCAGCCACGCTGATTCCGTTCCTCGAGCACGACGACGCCAAGCGTACGCTCATTTGCGCCAACATGCAGCGTCAGGCCGTTCCGCTGGTTCACCCTGCCGCTCCCTATGTCGGTACCGGCATGGAGCGTCGCGCCGCCCTGGACTCTGGCGAGGTCACCCTGGCCAAGAACGCCGGCGAGGTCATCTTTGCCGACGCTTCCAAGATTATCGTCAAGCATGCCGGTGGCATGGACGAGTATCACCTGGCCAAGTACCAGCGCTCCAACCAGTCCACTTGCATCAACCACCGTCCGCTCGTGCGTGTCGGTGACACCGTTGAGCAGGGCGAGCCTCTGGCCGATGGTCCTTCGACCGATCATGGCGAGCTCGCACTGGGCCAGAACCTCACCGTGGCATACATGCCGTGGGAAGGCTTCAACTACGAGGACGGTATCGTCGTGTCCGAGCGCCTGGTGGCCGAGGACCTGCTGACGACCATCAATATCACCCGTCACGAGATCGACGCCCGCGACACCAAGCTCGGTCCCGAGGAGATCACTCGCGAGATCCCGAACCTCTCCGAGGATATGCTTGCCAACCTCGACGAGGACGGCATCATCCGCATCGGCGCCGAGGTCGGTCCTGGCGACATCCTGGTCGGCAAGGTCACGCCTAAGGGCGAGAGCGCTCTGACCGCCGAGGAGCGCCTGCTGCGCGCCATCTTCGGTGCCAAGGCTCACGACGTTCGCGACACTTCCCTTAAGATGCCTCACGGCGCTTACGGCCGCGTTATCGACGTCGTCCGCTTTAGCCGCGAGAACGGCGACGATCTGGCCCCCGGCGTTAACGAGCAGGTGCGCGTCTACGTCGCCCAGCGTCGTAAGATCCAGCAGGGCGATAAGATCGCCGGTCGCCACGGCAACAAGGGTGTTATCTGTAACGTTCTGCCGGTCGAGGACATGCCCTACATGGCTGACGGTACCCCGATCGACGTTATCCTCAACCCGCTGGGCGTTCCTTCGCGTATGAACGTCGGCCAGTTGCTCGAGTGCCACCTTGGCTGGGCTGCTGCCTGCGGTTGGGATACCGAGGATGCCGACTCCGACAAGTATGTCCCCGGTCCGTTCTTCACCGCGACGCCCGTCTTCGACGGCGCCAAGGAGGACGAGATCGCCGAGGTCATCCGTCGCGCCAACAAGAACATGCTCAACAAGGCCACCGCTGCCTTTGGCGATCACATGCGCCCCGAGTTTGTCACCCAGCTTGACGAGCGCGGCAAGACCCGTCTGTTCGACGGCCGCACCGGCGAGGAGTTCCGCGAGCCCATTACCGTGGGCACGTCCTACATCCTCAAGCTCGGCCACATGGTCGACGACAAGATCCACGCCCGTTCGACCGGCCCTTACAGCCTGGTTACCCAGCAGCCTCTGGGCGGCAAGGCTCAGTTCGGCGGCCAGCGCTTCGGCGAGATGGAAGTTTGGGCACTGTACGCTTACGGTGCTTCCAACGTCCTGCAGGAGATCCTGACCGTCAAGTCCGACGATACCGTGGGCCGCGTCAAGACCTACGAGTCCATCGTCAAGGGCGAGAACGTTCCTGTCCCGGGTATCCCCGAGTCCTTCAAGGTTCTCGTCAAGGAGATCCGTTCCCTCGCGCTGGACATCGAGCCCATGCACGATGCCGACGAGGACGCCTCCGCCCCTGTGACCGCCGAGGAGACCTCTGCTCTCGACGACCTGGCTGCGCTCGCCGGCGTTGACGCCGACGTCGAGGCCCAGGATGCCGAGACCGCCGAGGCACCCGAGGCTGTCGCCGCCACGACCACTGATAAGGAGTAGTTGACTGTGGCAGATTTCGAAGCTACTGATTTTGACTCGGTAAAGATCTCCCTTGCCTCCGCCGACCAGATCCGTTCCTGGTCGCACGGTGAGGTCAAGAAGCCGGAGACCATTAATTACCGTACCCTCAAGCCCGAGAAGGACGGCCTGTTCTGCGAGAAGATCTTCGGTCCCGCCAAGGACTGGGAGTGCTCCTGCGGCAAGTACAAGGGCATCCGCTTTAAGGGCATCGTCTGCGAGCGCTGCGGCGTCGAGGTCACCTCGGCCAAGGTGCGTCGCGACCGCATGGGTCACATCGAGCTCGCCGCTCCCGTGTCCCACATCTGGTACTTCAAGAGCCCCACGAGCTTCCCGATGAGCCGTATGCTCGACATCAAGTCCAAGGACCTCGAGAAGGTTCTGTACTTTGCCAGCTACATCATCACCGAGGTCGACTACGAGGCTCGCGAGGCCGACGCTGACGACCTGCGCGAGGAGCTCGCCGCCGATCTGGAAGAGATCGATGCCGAGTGCGCCCGCCAGATCGAGTCCCTCAAGGAGCAGGGCAACCCCGAGAACTTTGACGAGTTCTCCGACGAGGAGCCGCTGACCCCCGAGGAGATCGCCTCTGGCATCGTCGACATCGAGGAAGAGTGCAAGGACGAGAAGCAGCTCCGCACGGACGCCTTCAACGCCTTCATGAAGCTCAGCGAGCGCGACCTCATTTCCGATGAGCCGCTGTTCCGCGAGATGACCCGCTACTACTCCATGTACTTCAAGGGTGGCATGGGTGCCGAGGCCGTCCGCGACCTGCTTGCTGCCATCGACCTCCCCTCCGAGGCCGAGAAGCTCAAGGCCATCATCGCCGACGAGGACTCCCAGAAGCAGAAGCGCGAGAAGGCCGTCAAGCGCCTCGAGGTCGTTGACGCCTTCCTGAAGGGCGGCAACAGCCCCGCGAATATGATTCTGGACGTCATTCCGGTCATTCCGCCCGATCTGCGCCCGATGGTCCAGCTCGACGGTGGCCGCTTCGCCGCGTCCGACCTCAACGACCTGTATCGTCGCGTGATCAACCGTAACAACCGACTCAAGCGCCTGCTCGACCTCGACGCCCCTGCGATCATCGTGAACAACGAGAAGCGTATGCTCCAGGAGTCCGTGGACGCCCTGTTCGACAACGGCCGTCGTGGTCGCCCGGTCTCTGGCCGTGGCGGTCGCCCGCTCAAGTCGCTCGCCGAGGCCCTCAAGGGCAAGCAGGGTCGTTTCCGTCAGAACCTGCTGGGCAAGCGTGTCGACTACTCCGGCCGTTCGGTAATCGTTACCGACCCCAAGCTGCTGCTGCACCAGTGCGGTCTGCCCAAGACCATGGCGCTGGAGCTCTTCAAGCCCTTCGTCATGAAGCGCCTGGTCGAGCTTGGCAAGGTCGAGAACATCAAGGGCGCCAAGCGCGCTATCGACCGCGGTGCCACCTTTGTGTGGGACATCCTCGAAGAGGTCATCGACGGCCGCGTCGTGCTGCTCAACCGTGCACCGACCCTGCACCGTCTGTCCATCCAGGCCTTTGAGCCGGTGCTGGTCGAGGGCAAGGCTATCCACCTGCACCCGCTGGTCTGCTCGCCCTTCAACGCCGACTTCGACGGCGACCAGATGTCTGTCCACGTGCCGCTGTCCAGCCAGGCTCAGGCCGAGGCCCGCGTGCTCATGCTCTCTGCGAACAACCTGCGCTCGCCGGCATCCGGCAAGCCGGTCAACATCCCCTCGCAGGACATGATCATCGGTGTGTACTACCTCACCCAGGTCCGCGAGGGTCTGCCGGGCGAGAACCACGTGTTCTCGAGCTTCGACGACGCGCTGCACGCCTATGACTGCCGCTCCGAGGTCGACATGCAGGCCAAGATCCAGGTCCGCGTGTCCGCTGCCGATGCCAACGTCATCAACGAGGACGGCACCCGTATCTTCCGCGTCAAGAACGGCAAGAACGAGTTCGTCGACTACGACGTCACCGGCAACAAGACCGCGCGCTTCGAGACCTCTATCGGCCGCATCATCTTCAACCGCCAGTGCCTGCCCGAAGACTATGAGTTCATGAACTACAAGATGGTCAAGGGCGATGTGGCCAAGCTGGTTGCCGACTGCTGCGATCGTTACCCCGAGGCCAAGGTCGGCCCGATCCTCGACGCCATCAAGTACTCCGGCTTCCACTACGCTACCCGCGCCGGCCTCACCATCTCGGTGTGGGACGCTCTCATCCCTGCCGAGAAGCAGGAGCTGCTCGATCGCGCCCAGGCCAACGTCGACCAGATCAACGAGTACTTCGAGGAGGGCTTCATCAACGAGACGGAGCGCCACATCGAAGTCGTTAACGAGTGGACCGCTTGTACCGATAAGGTTGCAGCGCTCATGCTCGACATGTTCGACGAGGAGAACCCGCTCTACATGAAGGCCGACTCCGGCGCCCGTGGTTCTAAGACCCAGCTGCGTCAGCTCGGCGGCATGCGTGGCCTGATGGCAGACATGTCCGGCGAGACGATCGACCTTCCCATTAAGGCGAACTTCCGCGAGGGCCTGCTGCCGCTCGAGTACTTCATTTCGACTTACGGCGCCCGTAAGGGCCTGGTCGATACCGCATCCCACACCTCGGACTCTGGTTACCTGACCCCTCGTCTGGTCGACGTGGCCCAGGACGTCAACGTCCGCGAGGAGGACTGCGGTACGCACGACGGCGTCACCTACAACCTCATCATCCCCGGCACCACCGACCTCAACACCGACCTCGTCGGCCGTTGCTTCATCGAGGACGTCGAGGCCCCCGAAGACACCCTGCACTTTGAGCAGGACCGCTACATCGAGAAGCTCGCCGACATCC
>CAJJZO010000059.1 GCA_905197585.1 uncultured Collinsella sp. | reverse complement strand
GCATGCGTGGCCTCAATCGCAGCGTTACGCATGGCGTCCCCCGTAACAAAGCGGTCACCCGTGGCGATAGTGCCACACAGGAACTGCTTGGGGTCCTTCTCCGCAGAATTCTCATCCGCCGAGGCATCCACAAATCCATGCTCGGCAAGCACGGCGGCGGCAACATCAGCCAACGCCGGCGTCGAGACAAACTCCTCGAGTCCCGGCGCCGACTCGGCGATGAGCGCCGTGTCAGTATCGAGATAGCGCAGGCACTTGCCTATAACCACGTCGTTAATATGGAGCTTAGGGTTTAGGCCACCCGCAATGCCCGAAAACACAACGGCCTGCGGGGCATATTTGCTGATGAGATGCTGCGTTGCCGCCGCGGCGTTTACGGTTCCCATGCCAGCGGTCGTAGCAACAACGGACAAACCGTCGAGCTCGCCGCTGCCCACGGTCAAGCCCGCCTCTTGTGCCACACGAGCGCCGTTCAGTTCTTCTTTAATCTGCGCAACCTCTTTTTCGAGTGCACCGATGATTGCGATGGTAGGCATACCATCCCCCAAACCCGTGAAAACTGCTATCCACGGTATGGTACCAGCATTTTGACTCAACCGCGCAATACGAAGCCGCTAGACCAGCGCAGCGCGGGTATCGTAGAGGAGCAAAATGACTTGCTAGCCGATGGCGTTTTTGAGCTCTGCACGGCGCTTTTTCATGCCGGTCATAACGGCATTGCGCAGCTCGGGCATGCGCGCGGTATCCATCTGGGGCACGCCCTCGAGCTTATAGGGAATGCCCAGTTGCTCGTACTTGACGACACCCATCGTGTGATACGGCAGCATCTCCAGGCCGACCACGTTATGCCACGGGGCAATCAAGCGACCGAGCGCCTCGCACTCCTCCACCGTATCGGTAATACCCGGCACTACCACGTGGCGAATAACAACCTTAATCTTGCGACGCGCGAGCTCATCACCAAACGCCAGAATACGTGCGGGATCGCAACCGGTCAGCTTTTTATGCTCGACGGGATCGGCGTGTTTAATGTCGAGCAGCACCATATCGGTCTCGTTGAGTACGGCATCGAACTTCTCGGGATGCGCGGGATCGAACGCATAGCCGCAGCTATCCAAGCAGGTATGCACGCGGCCGTCGGGGTTATTGTGCATGGCGCGGAACAGGTCGGCCAAGAACTCAGGCTGCAGGAGCGGCTCGCCGCCGGATACCGTAATACCACCGCTGCGGTAAAACTCATGGTTGCTCTGAAACTCGTCCATCAGGTGCTCGACGGTCACCATGGTGCCGCCGTTAACCGACCAGGTATCGGGGTTGTGGCAATACGCACAACGCATGGGGCAGCCCTGAACAAACACCACAAAGCGGATGCCGGGTCCATCGACCGTTCCCATCGTCTCAATCGAATGCACGCGGCCCAGGGCAAACGCGGAGTCCTCAGGACGAGCGTCCACACCCTCGAGCGTCATCTCAGCCATTCCCGCTACCTTGCCTCTCTTTGATTTTAGCTACATAAATGCCAGAGCCATTCTAGCCCATACGTTTGCGTTTAAACGTCTCGGGCTAGAATGGCACGTTTTAATCTATCCCCCATTACCGTGACGGGAGCCCATGTCGAGATGTGAAGGCGAAGAATGCTCGCCTACAGCCTTTACGCCTTGAGCGTGAGCACCGCACCGAAGGCGGTCGGGCCGCAATGGCTCGAGATGACACCGCCGACCTGAGTCCAGGTAACGTCTTTAAAGCCCAGGTCGTGCGCATAGACTTCCATGTCGTCGCGCAGCTCCTGGGAAAGGCCTACCGAATACGCCAGGCCAATGTGCGAGTAGTCAATCTCGCCCTTCGCAACCATGTGGTCAATAAAGGCGCGGGCGCACTTGAGCATAGAGCCGCGGAACTTCTTGGTCGCCACAAACTTACCGCCCGTCACCTCAATGCAGGGCTTAATCTTGAGCAGGTGGGCGCCAAGGAATGCCACGTTGGACAGACGACCTCCCGCCTTAAGGAAGGCTAGGTCGGTAGGAACAAAGCCCAGCAGCACACGGTCCATCACCGAATTGGTGAAGGCGAAAATTTCGTCGACGGTGGCATCGGGGTGAGCCTCGATGTATTTGGCGGTCTCGACGGCAACGAGCGACTGGCCCACCGAGACAAAACGCGTATCCATGGAGAATACGTAGTCGCGGCCCTTAGCCGCAATCTTGGAGGACTGATGCGAGCAAGTCGTGACTTCGGAGTACGCAAGATGCAGAATGGTCGCATCGGGCTGCTCAGCGTGAATGCGGTCGTACACGTGAGCAAAATCCGCAGGCGCACAGCCACTGGTCTTGGGCATCACGCCAAACTCGTTGCAGCGCGAGTAAATCTCGAGCGGATCGATGGAGCCGTCCTCGACGGTCTCGTCACCAATCGTGACATGCATGGGCACGCGCACGATGCCGTAGCGCTCGCAGAGCTCCGGCGTCACATCCGACCCAGACTCAACCACGATTATATACTTGCCCATTCTTATCACGACCCATCTCGACATTGGCTTTTCAATACATGGCACGCGCCGCCGCACTGTTGCACAACGGCGTCCAAGCGCCAAAGAGACGCCGCCCCTTGCGCACAACAAAGGACAGCGTCTCCCTGGAAAACTCCGTGCTAACCTGAGATTCTACACGGTTTATTACTAAGTGTTACTTACTCCGCAAACGGTCGCTATACGCGATAAACGGTAGTTGGCCGCGGCAACTGCGATTCATTTCGCCCAGCAAGTCCAATCGTGCCCCATGCACGGTTAATGCACGAGGCGGTAGAAATTCATCGATGCCGCACCCTCGGCATGCAACCCCGTCGCCGAAACCGCCGGCGAATAGGTACGGCTCGTAAGTGCCGCCTCGCCGCCATTTGCAAAAATCTCGACCATCGTAGTGTCCGAAAGCACGCGCAGGTCGCGAAGCTCGCTGAGCTCGATCGACCTCTGGTCGCGCCCATAGCCTTCGTCACCCATGTCGAGGGTAAGCATCCCGTCTGCATAGCGCACAAAGACACCCTTGCGAATCTCGAGCTCGACCATCTTGGCGCCCTCACAGGAAACCACAAGATCAAACAGGCGGCCCGGCTCCTCAACGGTTTCACCGCCTGTCGCGCGAACGCAGTCGCCGCGCATCCTCTCAATCTCGTGCGCCGGCTGCTGGCAGAGCTTACCATCGCGCATGCTCAGCTCTCGCGGCACCGTCAACGCGCACTGCCACCCGCGCGCCACCGTCGGGTTTTCTGCCGTCGCATCGGGGCAACCCGACCATCCGATCATCAAACGCCGGCCTGCAGCATCCTCAAAGGACTGCGGAGCATAGAAATCAAAACCGGCATCGACCATCGGGGGCATGCCCTGCCCGACGATTTTAAAGCTCGGCGCCTCCCAATCGGCCTCGATAGGGAACCACACGCACTGATGCGGATTGCGGTAACGCCAACCATCGGCAGGCACACCCTGCGGACAGCAAACGAGAATAAGCTCGCCATCGAGCTCAAACAGATCGGGGCACTCCCACATAAAGCCAAAGTTCTCGTCCAGCTCAATGCGCGTCGCATAGCTCCAGACCCCTAAATCACGCGAAGTATAGACAAGCACGCAGCCACGGTCGTCTTTCGTGCGAGCGCCCAGAACCATGTAGTAGATACCATCGTGCTCAAGGATCTTGGGGTCGCGCACGTGCGTACCGATATCGTCGGGGTAATCGACTGGTCCAACAGCCATGCGCTTCTCGCCCAATTCGTCGGGATTCTCGGCAACCATATGAATCTGGTTTTGCTCACGGCCCGTCAACACGTAGTCGTAATCATCGCGGTCAAAATGCTTGACGTTGCCGGTATAGAAGTAGTGAATCTTGCCATCACGTACAAAGGCAGAACCAGAATACGCTCCGCTCGAATCCAAATCGGAATCGGGGAACAGCACGGGGCCGTGATTCTCGTACGTCACAAAATCCTTTGTCGTCAGATGGTTCCAAAGCACTGGACCGCCATGCGCAGCATCGAAAGGATCGTATTGATGATAGATGTGATACGTATCACCAATCTGAACCAAACCGTTGGGGTCGTTGAGCCAGCCAAGCTCAGGCTCCACATGGAACAGGAGCCTATCGGGGTCGGACGCGATGCGACCCGCCGTCTCATCCTGTCCGGCACGCCACTGCTCATAGTCCGCGCGTGTCACCTTATTTTTTTGATTAAACATCGCCGTTGACTTTCTCGTCTATGGGGAAGGACGCTCGACTCGCACGAGCCGAGCGCCCTTCCTCAAATGGACTTATCCGCACATTACGCTGAACGGCTCAACTAGAAGCTGACATCGAAGCCAGCACCAGCGCCCTCTTCATCGGTGGTCGGAACGCCCTTTGCCTTGTTGTAGGCAAAGATCAAGACGATCGGCACGATAAAGGCGATGAGATTGCCAGCCACATACCACACGAGGGTCTCGGGCGTGACGATGAGCAGGCCAAGCACGCCGGTCAGACCCTGACCGATAGCGCGCACCTCAAAGAGCTTGACGAAGGCACCGCCGCAGCCTGCACCGATGCAAGCGCAGATGAACGGGATGATCGAGTAGCGCATGTTTGCAGCAAAGATTGCGGGCTCGGAGATACCGACCAGCGTCGGGATAAAGGACGACATGCAGATGTTGCGCTCTTTGGAATGCTTCTTGTGAATGAGGTACATGCCGATGGCGCCACCGCCCTGGGCGATGATGGAAACCGACCAGATTGCCTGGATGTAGTTGAAGCCAGTCGTGGCAACGAGGTTGGCCTCAATACCCTGGATGAACTGATGCGTACCGGTAACGACGAGCGGCTGCAGGAACGCGGCGAAGACAAAGGCACCAAAGACGCCCATCCTGTTGTACAGGATATCGATTACGCCGGCGAGGACGTCACCGATCAGGTTACCGAGCGGGCCGAACACGGTGAACAGGGCGACGTTAGCAAGAATCAGGGTAACGGTCGGGACAAAGACGAACGAGACGACCTCGGGGATGTACTTCTGGGCAATCTTTTCGACCTTGGCCATAAACCAGGCGGTCAGAATTGCAGGGAACACGCCGCCCTGGAAAGCAACCATGGGAATGGAGAGCGGACCAAAGTTCCAGTACTCAGCACCCGTCGGATCCATAACGAACGTGTTGCGGTTCATAAGGCTCGGGTGAACCATGACGATACCGACGAGGATGCCCAGAATCGGGTTACCGCCAAAACGCTTCACCGCGCTGTACATAACCAGGACAGGCAGGTAGTCAAAGGTGGTGGCGATAATGGCAAAGAAGCTTGCGAGGTTCTTGAGGAACTCGCTGTGATCGGCGAGGCTGCCCTCCATGCCGAAGAGGCCGTTGGCAACGATCAGCGACTTAAGGCCGATGATGATTGCAGCGCCGACGAAGGCGGGAATGATGGGGATAAAGATGTCCGAGAATACCTTGAGGACCGAGAAGAACTTGCCCTTCTTGTCCGCCTCGGCGCCCTTGACCTCGGAAGCGCTGATCTCCTTAACGCCCGTCAGAGCCATAAACTCATCGTAAACCTTGTTGACGGTACCGGTACCGAAGATGATCATGAGCTGGCCGCTGTTGTACAGCACGCCCTTGACGCCATCGATGTTCTCGAGCTCGGCCTTGTTGTATTTGCTCGTATCCTTGAGCACCAGACGCAGACGGGTCACGCAATGCGTGGCGCCCTCGATGTTCTCCAGTCCGCCGACGTTGTCGACGACTTGCTGGGACACTGCCTTGTAGTCCATGTTCCTCTCCATTCCTTTTCTAAATCATAAAACGGTTCGTTGCCGCTACAGAGACGCGATCGTTGCGTTTGCGCACTTGAGCGCACCGTCGGTGACGGTAAGCGCCACACCCTGGCCCTGCTTGTTGCAGAAGCGAGCGTTGAGCGCAACATCATCGACAAAGATGGTCGCGATATCGTCGTCAACGACCAGGCGCACATGATGAGTGCCCTCGCCCTTAAAGAACAACGGACGCTCGAGGCCCATGTTGTTGACCTGGAACCACGGGTACTGGGGAGCCGGCGTGAACTCGAGCTTGCCCTCGCGCAGGTTGGCGCGGAACTCATAGGCAAGACCGGTCTCGGCGTCCTCGGCGAACTTGACCGAGAAGCCGGCAGCGTTACCGCCGAGCTCAATGTCGGTATCGAGCAAGTAGGTGGAGCCGGCGTCTGCAGACAAAACCTGCTCGACCTTGCCCGACTCGCAGGAGAGCTCGAAGGCTTCGACAGCCTTGCCCTCGCCAAAGGCGCCGAGCATGCTGTCGGGAAGCTTGGTGCCGAGCGTTCCGTCGGCACGCTGAACGATCTCGAGGGGCATGAAGGTACCACCCCACAGGTAAGAGCTGGGGTCGCCGCCCTCGTCACGCGTAGGAACCCAACCAAAGAGAACGCGACGCTCGCCATCGAATGCGGTGCGAGCGGCGTAGTACGCGCGGCCGTCGAAGGAGTCGTCAGCGGGGGTAATCCAAGGACCGTTGATGGACTTGGACATGCGGTAACGGGTCTTGTTGCCGTCGCTGTACTCGGAAAAGACGAGGTACCACCAGTCGCCCATCTTAAAGAGATCAGGCATCTCAAACATGGTGTACAGGCCTGGGTTCCACCAGTCGCCCTGGAACTCCCAGTTGGTCAGATCCTTGGAGGTGAACTTGACCAGGCGGCCGGTCATCAGACGCTTGTCCTCGCCCACACGCGTGCCGAGGATGAGCATGTACTCTTCGTTCTCCTCATCCCAAAGCACAAAGGGATCGCGCCAGTTGCGGTCATCGTAACCCTCCTGGGGCGGAAGCAGCGTCTCGGCGATGTTCTTCTCCCACTTGACGGCGTCGTCGCTCGTTGCGTGAAGAAGAACCTGCTTCATCAAACGTGCGCGGACCTTATCGCGATTGCAACCAGTGTAGAGCGCATGGTACTTGTCGCCCACCTTAAACACCGTGCCGGCATAAATGTACTGGTCGACTTCCTCGTCGCCGCCGCGCTCAAGGCTCTCGCCAAAGTCCTTGTAGTTGACGAAATCCTTGGTCGTAGCGAGTGCCCAGCCAAACGGCTCTCCGAAAGGTTCGGGGTTACGCGTGTCACGCTGATGATAGAGATAGAACGTGCCGTCCTCGCCGTACGGCATGATGTCGCCTACCCAAATTCCCTCAGGCTGGTAATACACCTTGTGCATCCGAGACTTCCTTTCCACGACATACTAACTCGGTACAATGGCAAGATATGTCAATCGTTTTCATATGTCAAACGTTTTCACACCAATACGTCTTTTCGCAGTTCCAGTCGTCGGCAAACGGTTGACATATGCCGGCGAACGGTCATCAGAGGTGTTTGAGGAATTCTTTTGGCACGGGATGAACTACGCGGTTTTGCCCTCAATGAGTTCAACGGGGAGCTTGATATTCGATTCGGGATTATCGCCGTTAATAAGAGCGATGATGGATTGCGCCGCGAGCTCTCCGATGCGATCGATATCTTGACGTACGGTTGTTAAGTCAGGCATAAACGTCATAGTTCGGCGGGCACCATCCGCGCCCACGACCTTAATATCGTCCGGAGCGCTCAAGCCGCGCTGCTTCATCACGTTGAGACAGATAGCCGCCATCGTGTCGTCTCCCGCAAAGATGCCGTCAATATCGGGGTTCTCATCGAGGATCTTCGCAACGACCGCGCCCTTTTCGTCGTCGGGCTTAACGAACTCAACCTCACGGACAAGCGCGGACAAACCGGCCTGCTCAACAACATCGAGGTAGGCATCGGTACGCTTATTGGCAGGCATGCGCATGCGGCTATTGCTGCGCAGGCACAGGATACGCCTGCAGCCGTCATCAATCAGACGGCGCGTGGCGAGCTCGCCGATGCCATAGCTGTCACTTGCAATCTGGACAGAGCCCTCGCCGAGATCGCAGTCGATGCCAACCAGGCTCAAGCCCATCTCGGCATATGCCTCGGCACCGATATTAAGCGAGTTGACGATTACGCCGTCGACCATATTGCGGCGGAGCATGTCAATATAGGAACGCTCAAGATCGGGTCGATTGGCGCTGTTGCACAGCAACATCTTAAAGCCGTTTTCCGCTAACGTGCGCTCGACCGCCTGCACAACCTGAGCATGGAACGGGCTGCTCACAAAGGGAACGATCATACCGATAAGATTCAGGCGACCGTTGAGCATGGCACGGGCGATATCGTTGGGCGTATAGTTGATGCGCTCCATCGCGGCATGGACCTTATCGCGGGTCTCTTGGCTAATATAGCCGCGATTATTAAGCACGCGAGATACCGTAGTAGGCGAAACCCCCGCCACCGCTGCAACTTCCTTGATGCCAGGCTTAGCAGAATCCTTAGAACGAGCGCCCTCGCGAGCCATAGCACCCTCCCCCATCAACATGTCAAACGTTTACATACGAACAAAGCATACCCCAACAACAGCGGGAAGACGGTAACAGCACAAGTAAGTAAACGACTCATCCAAATAATTAGGAGAGTTCCGCCTAAAGGGTGACTACACAGGACCCCCGCCGGGCCGCTTTGGGTTACTTTCCAAAACATTTCCGCAGGATGCAAAGGGCTCCGCCGCGCGAAGCGCGCAGCGGAGCCCTTTGCATGTCCGAGGACGTTTTGGAAAGTAACCCAAAGCGGCCCGGCGATCCTGCGGGAGTTAAACCCCTTTAGAACTTGTCGTGGAAGGTACGCGAAATGACCTCGTCCTGCTGCTCCTTGGTGAGCGTGTGGAAGTTCACGGCATAGCCGGAAACGCGGATGGTCAGCTGCGGGTACTTCTCGGGGTGAGCCTGAGCGTCAAGCAGCGTCTCACGGTTGAAGACGTTGATGTTCAGGTGGTGGCCACCCTTCTCGGCGTAAGCGTCGAGCATGTGGACCAGGTTATCGGCCTGAGTCTCGGAAACTTCAGAAACCTTCATAATGTGTCTCCTTCGATCGATAGGCGCCGGCCGAAACCGGCGCGCTAATCAGTAATCGTTATTGTTAGTATAGCACTAACAATAGTTACTCGCCCAGCTGATCAAGGTCGATATCGCCAAAGAACACCTGGTCCTCCTTGCCGAGCGCACCCGGGATGATGGAGAAGGTGTTGGAGATGCCGTCCTGAGCATCGCGGAACGGGAGCTTGGAAACCGAAGACAGCGAAGCGATGGCGCCGTGGCTATCGCGCTTGTGCATGGGGTTAGCACCCGGGGCGAACGGCTGGCCAGCCTAGCGGACGTCTGGCGTGGAGCCGGTCTTCTTACCGTACACGACGTTCGAGGTAATGGTCAGCAC
>CAJJZO010000058.1 GCA_905197585.1 uncultured Collinsella sp. | reverse complement strand
TGGGCATCGACGTGGGCTCCACTACCGTCAAGCTCGCTGTGCTCAACGACGACAACCAGATCGTCTACGCCAAGTACCAGCGCCACCACACCGACGTCCGCGCCTGCGCCCGCGACCTGTTCGAGGGTGCCGCGACCGTGCTGCCGACGGCCCAGATGACCTGCGCCATTACCGGCTCGGGCGGCCTGCTGCTGTCCCAGTGGCTCGACCTGGAGTTTGTCCAGGAGGTCATCGCCAGCAAGCGTGCCGTCGAGACCCTCATCCCGGCCACCGATGTCGCCATCGAGCTGGGCGGCGAGGACGCCAAGATCATCTACTTTGACAACGGCATCGAGCAGCGCATGAACGGTACCTGCGCCGGCGGTACAGGCGCGTTCATCGACCAGATGGCAACCCTGCTGCACACCGATGCCAGCGGCCTTAACGAACTCGCGGCCAACGCCACCACCATCTATCCCATCGCCAGCCGCTGCGGCGTTTTTGCCAAGACCGACGTGCAGCCGCTGCTCAACGAAGGCGCCCGCCCCGAGGACGTCGCCGCTTCCATCTTCCAGGCCGTCGTGACCCAGACCATCTCGGGTCTGGCGTGCGGCCGTCCCATCCGCGGTAACGTCGCCTTCTTGGGCGGCCCGCTGCAGTATCTCTCCGAGCTGCGCCATCGCTTCTACCTCACGCTCAACCTGGACGAGGAGCACCGCATTGTGCCCCAAAACGCCCACCTGTTTGTGGCGAGCGGCGCCGCCATGGCGCACGAGTCCAACAAGCTCAGCACGTTCCCGCAGCTCATCGAGGCTATCGATGCCCTGGGTGACACACAGGGTGCCGAGGTCGAGCGTCTGGACCCGCTCTTTGCCACCGACGAGGACTTCGCCGAGTTCAAAACCCGCCACGACCAGGAAGTCGTCCCCAAGGGCAAGCTCGAAGGCTACACCGGCCGCGTGTTCATCGGTATCGACGCCGGTTCCACCACCATGAAGGCCGCGCTCGTGGGCGAGGACGGCCAGCTGCTGCACACCTGGTACGGCAACAACAACGGCGACATCCTGGGCACGGCCAAGGTCATCATGGCCGATTTCTACAACCACATTCCCGCCGGTTGCACCATCGGCCACGTGACTACCACGGGCTACGGCGAGGCGCTGCTCATCGAGGCCCTCAAGGCCGACTCCGGCGAGATCGAGACCGTCGCGCATCTGCGCGGCGCCAAGGCATTCCTGCCCGGCGTCGAGTTCATTCTGGACATTGGCGGCCAGGACATGAAGTGCCTGCGCGTCAAGGACGGCGTGATCGAGCACATCATGCTCAACGAGGCCTGCTCGTCGGGTTGCGGTAGCTTTATCGAGAGCTTCGCCGTCTCTATGAATATGGACGTGCGCGCGTTCGCAAACGCTGCCATCCATGCCAAGGCCCCGGTCGACCTGGGCAGCCGCTGCACGGTCTTTATGAACTCGCGCGTCAAGCAGGCGCAAAAGGAAGGCGCCACGGTGGGCGACATTGCGGCCGGCCTGTCCTATTCCGTCATCAAGAACGCCCTGTTCAAGGTCATTAAGCTGCGCGACCCCAAGGAGATCGGCAGCCAGGTGATCGTCCAGGGCGGCACCTTTATGTCCGATGCGACGCTGCGCGCGTTTGAGCAGCTCACCGGCGTTCATGCCGTGCGTCCCGACATCGCCGGCTGCATGGGCGCCTACGGTGCGGCCTTGCTCGCCCGCGATCGCGCCGGCGCCGACGGCACCTCGACCATCCTCTCGGCCGAGGACATCGCACACCTCACCGTGACGCAAAAGCATGTCCGCTGCGGCCGTTGCTCCAACAACTGCCAGCTCACCGTCAACGACTTTGGCGGCGGCAGACGCTTCATTACCGGCAACCGCTGCGAGAAGGGCGCCGGCCACAAAAAGCAGAAGACCGAGGCCCCCAACCTCTTCAAAAAGAAAAACGAGTTGCTGTTTAACCGCGAGGTGCTGAGCCCCGACGAGGCCCCGCGCGGCACCGTCGGCATCCCGCGCGCGCTCAACATGTACGAGAACTACCCCTTCTGGCATGCATTCTTTACGCGCCTGGGCTTTAGCGTGCAGCTGTCCGACCAGTCGAGCAAAAAGACCTACCAGGCGGGCATCGAGTCCATGCCGTCCGAGAGCGTGTGCTACCCGGCAAAGATGAGCCACGGCCATGTGATGAACCTTATCGACCGCGATGTCGACTTCATCTGGATGCCGTGCGTGCGTTGGGAGCGCAAGGAGGATCCGACGGCTGGCAACTGCTATAACTGCCCCATCGTCATGAGCTACCCCACGGCGCTGGCGCTCAATATTGACGAGATCCGCGAGCAGAACATCGAGTTCCTGTATCCGTTTGTGCCGTATCACGACAAGACCGAGCTCAAGCGCCGCCTGTACCAGGTGCTCGCCGTCGACCGTGTGGCCGATGCTGAGGCCGGTCGCGGTCGCGTGCGCGGTCCTAAAATCACGCGCTCCGAGGTCGATGCCGCCGTCAACGCTGCCTTTGAGGCCGATGCGCGTTTCCACGAGGACATCCAGACTATGGGCGAGGAGGCTCTTAAGTGGGTCGAGGACCACGGCGGCCATGGCATCGTACTCGCCGGCCGTCCTTACCATAACGACCCCGAGATCAACCACGCCCTGCCCGAGCTTATTTCGAGCTTTGGCTTTGCGGTCTTTACCGAGGATTCGCTCGCGCATCTCGTGAAGCCCGAGCGCCCCATCCGCGTCGTCGACCAGTGGATGTACCACAGCCGCCTGTACGCCGTCGCCCGTTTTGTGACGATGCGCAACGATCTGGACCTGATCCAGCTCAACTCCTTCGGCTGCGGCCTGGATGCCCTGACCACCGATCAGGTACAGGAAATCCTAGAGGCCAGCGGCAAGATCTACACCGTGCTCAAGATCGACGAGGTGTCCAACCTGGGTGCCGCGCGCATCCGCATCCGCTCGCTCATGGCTGCGCTTAAGGACCAGGAGGCTGAGCGCTTGGCTGAGGCAACGGCCGCGGGCGAGGCCTACGAGCAGGGCGATGCCGCGCCGGTGGCGCCCTCCACGGATGCCCCCGCATTCGCGAGCCGCAAGTACACGTTCGAGGCGCAGCGCGAGAGTGCTTCGACCGCGTGGCCCAAGGTGCCCTTTACCGAGCAGATGCGCGAGGAGGGCTACACCATCCTGTGCCCGCAGATGGCGCCGATCCACTTTGACCTGGTCAAAGAGGTATTCCGTGGTGCCGGCTACAACTTGGAGCTGCTGCCCTCGACCGACCACGACGCCGTCGAGGCCGGCCTGCGCTATGTGAACAATGACATTTGCTATCCGTCGATCCTGGTAACGGGCCAGATCATGGAGGCCATCGAGAGCGGTCGGTACGACCTGTCCAAGACGGCCGTGGTTATCAGCCAGACCGGCGGCGGCTGCCGTGCCACCAACTACATCGCACTTATCCGCAAGGCCCTGCGCGAGAGTGGCCACCCCGAGATCCCGGTGATCTCGCTTTCTGCTGTGGCGCTCGGCGAGGACAACCCCGGCTTTAAGATTACGCCGGCGCTGCTCAAGCAGGCGGTCTACGCGGTGCTCTTTGGCGACGTGATGATGCAGATGCTCTATCGTTGCCGTCCGTACGAGGCCACTCCCGGCGCTGCCAACGCACTCTACGAGGAGTACATGGCGCGCGCTCGCAAGCTGGCGCCCAAGTTCAACAGGCATAACTACACCAAGCTGTGCCGCGAAGCCATCCGCGCGTTCGACACCATGCCGCTTGTGGGCGAGGGCGCCAAGCCGCGCGTGGGCGTGGTCGGCGAGATCTTGGTCAAGTTCCACCCCACAGCCAACAACCACGTGGTCGATGTCATCGAGCGCGAGGGCTGCGAGGCTGTGGTGCCGGGCCTGCTCGATTTCTTCCTGTACTCCATGAGCAATGCCGAGCTGCAAAAAGACGAGCTGGGAAGCTCTGCCACGGCGCGCGCTAGCATGCAGGCACTCATTAAGCTGGTGGACTGGATGCGTACGCCGGTGGAGGAGATGCTCGAAAAGTCCCGCCGCTTTGAGGCGCCCGAGCGCATCGGCACCATGGCCGACAAGGCCCGCACGGTGCTTTCGGTGTGCAACAACATGGGCGAGGGCTGGCTGCTCACGGCCGAGATGCTCGACCTGATCGACCATGGTGCGCCCAACATCATCTGCACGCAGCCCTTCGCGTGCCTGCCTAACCACGTGGTGGGCAAGGCCGTGATCAAGGAGCTGCGCCGCCAGCATCCCGAGAGCAACATTGTCGCGGTGGACTACGACCCTGGCGCGTCCGAGGTCAACCAGCTCAACCGGATTAAGCTTATGATTAGCGTGGCGAAGGAGAACATGCGCGCCGGCAAGGGCTTTAAGCTCGAGAAGGTGGCGCCGCTCGCAATGGACGAGGTCACCGGCCAGATGCGTGCCCATGATGGCTGCGTGAGCTGCGGGCCGGCCAGCGAGGAGGCCGTTGCATCGGTCGCCAAGCGCCTGGGGCGCGGCATTAAGAAGTAGCTGGTCTGCTATGGGCTAGATATGAGACAAACGGGTGGTAGCCGTACCGGCTACCACCCGTTTTTGCTGGACATATGTTGCGCAAATGACCTTGCTACAGCCTTCCGTGGGCTCGCCCGATTTCTGGGCCGGTTTGGGCTTTGAGGACAAGTTACTGCAGGCCCAAGGCGATTTTTCGCTCAACGCAGGCCAGCACGGTGTGACCTATCTGCCAAACGACGAGACGATCGCTATGGACTGCCCATCGCCACCTACGAGATGGAAGCCGAGAAGTACATCTACCGCGTGTACAAGTACGAGCTGTAGCGCTGCGCTTAGGTTTGACCAATGGAGTATGAAAACACGCCGTTCGCCGATGCCCCCTCCGCGAGTGGCAGCCATATGGTTTGATGTCAGAAACATATAGTTGTCGCCAGCCTGCTGGCGACGTTCCCCCTGATATCGGAGGTTCCAGGTATGTTTCACGCTCCGTTAAACAACTATCGGTTGGGCTAACATGGGTCGCCGTGCTATTTCGATAACCCTTGCAGTGGTCTGCCTGGCTGTGCTCCTGGGCGCTACAGGGCTGTTTGCTATAAGTCGAGAAACGTCCTATATGCAGGAATGCGCTTCCGAAGGGTTTGCCATTGACGGTTACTATCGGGACGACAAGACGAGTCTGGAAACCCTGGCCTTTCTTGAAGAGGATAACCATCGGTGGCAACTGGTCGACAAAGACGGCAGCTGCGTAGACGGGCAGTTTAAGCGTACGGATGACCCCAACATCCTGATATTAAAGAAGGAAACCGGCGAAGAATTCGGTACGGTCCACGTGGCGTATGTGTCACGCCGACGCGAGCAGGGCCAGCTCTATCTATTTAGAAATAGCAAAGTGACCCGATTTTATCTGGTGAGCACCAAACCTGCGTTTACGGTGGAGTCGGGCGATGTCGATGCGGACGTCTGATTCACGGCAATAAAACAGCGAGCGGGGCGCGGACGTGAACTACGTCCCGCTTTTTGCATGTGCCTGCGTCGCGTCTGAGCCTCGCCGCGACTTGCGCCTGTGCGCGGGAGCCATCCCATGCTCCGCATTACTCCACATCAAACTCCACACGATCGAGTTCGGGCACATTGAGGTTGATGAGCTTGCGGGCGACGTGACGGTCGTGTGCCCCAGGCGCCTCGCTTGTCGTCACATGGGCGACAATCTCGCGCTCGACGATGCCCTCCTCGTCGCCTTCGGTGGTCGAGGTTTCGACGGCGACGGTGTAATCCTTAAAGCCCGGCAGCACCGCGGCAAGTTCGCGCGTAGTTTCGGTGACACCGTAGCCGTCCTGCACGCCGGTCTGCGCCGAGCCAATAGACCCCGCCGTCATAACGATGCAGGGGATGGCAAAGACTACCGTACCCACAATGATGCGGCGGCGCACCTTGCGCGATAGCTCGTCGACCTCGGCATCTTCTTCGGCGGTCACAATGCCGTCGCCGTTGAGGTCGCGCTTGAGCGGTACACGTAAAAGAAGCAATACGGCTTCGGCCGCCAGCGCGATAAAGACCACGTTGATGCCAAACTCATAAAGCGCCGAGAGAAACAGTGACCCGCTTGCGATGGCGATGCCGTAGCCCGCCGCGCACAGGGGCGGCATGAGCGCGGTCGCCACGGCCACGCCGGCGATGAGCGTGGCAGGTTCCTGGTCGCGCGAGTTGCCCAGCCCGCCTGCAAAGCCGCCTGCGAGTGCGACGGTAAGGTCCCAGACGGTGGGTGTCGAGTTGTCGATGATGGCGGCCGTGGTGGTGCCAAGGGGCGAGAGCTTAAAGTACAGCGTGGACGTGACCAGGCAAAAGGCCATCTGCAGCGCAAGGCTGGCGACGGCTTCGACGGTAATCTCGCGGTCGAGCGTGGCGATGCCGTATGCCATGGCAAGGACCGAGCCCATGAGCGGGCAGATGAGCATGGCGCCCACGATGGCGATGTCCGAATCGATATCGAGGCCGATGCTTGCGATGAGCATGGCGATGATGAGGATACACAGGTGAGAGCCAGTCAGACGCGCGCCGTTTACAAAACGCTTGCGAATCACGTGGTAGGGCGCGCGACCCTCGCGAATGTTGAATGCGCGCTTGAGGAAGCGGGTGATGTTTTCCATGGCCTCGCTATGGGCAGGGCGGATGCCGTGGCGCCGGTGATGGCGTTCGCGTAGTCGCTTGATCTGTTGTTTGTCGAGTTCCATGTCCACCTCGTTCCAGGGCGGTCCGCGCAACGCACCCGTTGTTCTAACTCTACACCGTGGCGGGCGGGGCGCCTGTTGGACGCGGGATCCGATAGGACGGATGACGCGGGAGCAAATGCAAATCACAGGCTCAATTCCATCCCGCGAAAATATGATGCACCAGCTCCTGCATATGTGACGAAATTGTGAAGCACGAGAGCGTGAATTTCAAAAAATCCGCCGGTGACCAATGTTGCGCAACAGAATTCAAAAATCAGCTCTTACATTTTGAAGCGTATGGATACATCCGTGTCAAAGGGAGAAAGCCATGGCAAACTACAGTCCACAACACTTTGAGCCTAGGGCCAAGGCCGTCAACGTCAAGGGCGTTGCCAACCGCGCCGTCGCAACCGTTTTGACGGCGGGCCTCATCGCTCAGCCGCTCATGTCGCCGCTGGCGGCAATCGCCGCACCGTCAACCGATAACGGCGATTCTGTTCAGGGGGGGGGTAGTTCTGTAGAGAACACCGTTGTCGCCGGTAACCAAGCGGTCGCAAAGACGGCTGCCCAGCTGGCCGAGGAGTCGGCAAAGCAGCTCAAGGACGCTCAGGCCGCCTACGATGCCGCCCAGAAGAACGCCGATGCGGCGGGCCAGTCTCAAAAGCAGGCGCAGCAGCAAAAGAATCAGGCCTCGCAGGCTGTGAGCGACAACGAAATCGAGCAGAACGCAGCAGAAGTCGCCGCGCTTCAGGAGAAGATTGACGAGCTTAAAGCGGCCGTCGAAAAGACCGAGCAGCAGCAGAAGAAGCTGGGCGACCTGAACGATCAGCTCGAACAGGCCAACAAGAGTGTCGAGGATAAGACCCAGGCGCTCAAGGACGCCAAGGCAAAGCAGGATGAGGCCAAGAAGGCCCTCGATGATGCCCAGGCCAAGCTCGAGGCCATGGGTATGGACGAGTACGAGGCCGCCAAGAAGGCCGTCGAGGACGCGCAGGCAAAGCTCGATGACGCCAATAAGGCCGTTACTACTGCACAGGACAATCTGGACCAGGCCAAGGCTGCCGAGGCCAGCGCCCAGCAGGAAAAGCAGAATACCGAGGCAGCTTTGACGACTGCCCAGGCCAAGAAGCAGGAGACTGCCGCTGCTCTCGCAGTCGCAACCACCGCGCGCGATAACGCCCAGCAGAAGCTCAGCCAGGCGCAGGCCGCGCTCGATGCCGCGACCTCGGGCACGGGTATCGATCTGAACGCGCTCGAGGCTGCCAAGGTCACTGCCGCCAGCGAGCTCGCGACCGCGCAGGCCGCGCTCGATGCCGCGACGACTGCAGACGCCACCGCACAGGCGAACCTGCAGGCTGCGCAGACTACCGTCACCGCCGCGCAGGAGAAGGCCAACGCCGCCAACGCTGCTGTGGCATCTGTCCAGTCTGCATACGATGCGGCAAACAGGGAGTACAAGGACGCGGCCAGTAAGCGTGACGCCGCGAAGACGGCATACGAGCAGGCCCAGCAGACCGAGGCCGACAAGAAGGCGGAGTACGACCGACTCGTCGAGGTTCGTCAGCAGAAGAGCAACGAGTTCGATCAGGCTCGTGCTGAAGTAACCGACGCGCATAATGCATACGACGCCGCAAACGCCGAGGTCGAGAAGCTTAACCAGCAGATTGTCGACCTCAAGTCGAACATGACCGTAGACCAGAATGTCATCAGCCAGGGCATGTTCGGCTTCATGAACTACATCATCGGCGGCAGCCAGTTCACAGCCACGCAGAAGAAGAACGCCCAAGACGCCGTATCGATGCTGACCGGTGCCGATGACAAGGCCGAATGGTATGACCAGTACGTCGATCATGACATGTCTCGCGACACCAATCCGCTTTCCTTGGAGCAGATGCGCAACGCCCTGACCTACCTCGATACCCAGAACAACCTCCGCAAGGCGAACGGTCAGTCGGCGCTCAGCGTCAGCCTCCGCATGACTGTGGCAGCTGCCCTTAATACATCGTATTCATCGAACATCTGGGGGCACTCTGGCTGCTACTATGATAACGGTGAAAATCTTGCCGGCGGCGGCGGTGCATATACCGGTGGAGAGACCGAGGACACCCTCGGTTGGCCCTATACCGGTCTCTACACCCAGGAGAAAGAGGCATTCGATAAGTACGTCGCGCAGTATGGCGACGAACTCGGCAGCCACCGATATGATGCCTATTATATCTCCCAGAACTACAACAGCATCTATCAAGAGTGTGGGCATTATCTCAACATCATCGATGCCGCTGCGGAAGCCATCGGTATTGCAACCGGTAGCGGAAAGAATACCGATTCCGAGGTAACCATCTTCGATTACAGCGCTGATGATACCCAGGCCGATTTCACTGTCTCAGAGTTCAAGAAGCTCCTCAACGACTATATCGATTCCGCTTACAACGCAGGCGGCACGCAGGAGCAGAAGGAGCAGCTGAAGCAGCTACAGAATAAGCTGGCGGAGGCGCAGAAGAACTTCGGGACTGCCGGAACGGCTTATTCTGACGCATTGGATAAGCAAGAAAGCGCACGCGACGCCTATACAGCGGCCGACACGAACGTGAACACCGCCAAGGGTGAGTACGAGAAGGCTAAGTCCGGCACCGCCGCTGCGAAGACGGCATACGACGCCGCGAAGGACGCACTCGGCGGAATCGACATCGAGTCCCTCAAGCAGAACCTCGATGCCGCAAAGTCCGAG
>CAJJZO010000057.1 GCA_905197585.1 uncultured Collinsella sp. | reverse complement strand
GTGGGGAAGTAGCCAAACGAGCCGCCGCTCCAGTGCGTATCCTGCAGGCAACCACGCGTGTCGTCGGGAACGGGGATGCCCAGGTACTCGTTCATAAAGCGATTCCAAAGCGCGGGGATATCCTTGGCCATGGCCTCGCCGGCAAACAGCATGCGCTCGATCTCGTAGCGCACCATAACGTGCAGCGGATAGGTGAGCTCATCGGCCTCGGTGCGGATCAACGACGGCTGCGCGATGTTCACGGCGCGGTAGAGCGTGTCCTCGTCGACGTCGCCGTAGACCTCGGGCGCGTGGCGGCGCAGCACCTCGAGCAGCGGTCCCATAAAGGCGCGGCTGCGACCCACGGTGTTCTCGAAAAAGCGGCTCTGGCTCTCGTGGATGCCCATGGAGGTGCCACCCTCAAGACAGGTGCGCGCATAGGCAGGATTGACGCCCAGCTCGTACATGGCGTGTCCCGCCTCGTGGATGATGCTGTAGACGTTGGAGATGCAATCGTCCTCGTAGATGTGTGTCGCGATGCGCGCGTCACCCACGGCAAAGCCCTCGCTAAACGGGTGCTCGGTAAAGGCAAGCGTGGTGTCGTCCAGGTTCAGGCCGACAAGCTTCATAAGGTCGAAGCTCATGGCGCGCTGGGCGGCCTCGGGCACGCGGGCGTGCAAAAAGTCGGCATCGGGCTGCTGGCTGCGCTCGCCGATGGCGTGCACGAGCGGCACGACCGTCGCCTTGACCTCATCGCAAAACGCATCGAAGCTCTTGGCGGAAAGGCCGCGCTCGTACTGGTCGAGCCAAACATCGTATGGGTCGCGCTTGGGGTCCATAAGTTCGGCCTGATGCTTAAGTTGGGCGACGATCCTATCCACATAGGGCTCAAAGCTCGCCCAGTCATTAGCCGTCTTGGCCTTGTGCCACACGGCATCGGCCTCGCAGGTGAGCCTGGTCCAGGCCTCGGCCTCCTCGGTGGGGATGACGCTTGCCTCGCGCTGGTCGCGACCGAGCACACGGATCTCGTCGAGCAGCTGCGGGTCGTCTACATGTCCGCCTGCAACCGTCTCGCGCGCTAACGAGCGTACGAGCTCAACGGACTTCTCGCTGGTCAGTAGCTTGTGATGCTCGCCGGCAAGCGTGCCCATGGCGTCGGCACGGGCGGCAGCACCGTTGGCAGGAGCAATCGTCGCTCCATCGAACTCGGCAATCTTGAGCAGGTACTCGCGAGTCCACAGCTTGCCCTCGAGTTTGCGGAATTTTTTGACGGCCTTGTCGGCTTTAGCAACCTTGACGCCCTTGGCAGCCTTTGCCACGGCGGCCTTGGCCTTCTTATCGAGTTTCTTTCCCATACCGTATCCTTAATCTCGCAGGCCGAGCGCCGCAGACGGGTGCACGGCCAGTTTGCACAGCTACCTGCCTTGTACCCAGCGCGAACAAAACGGAACGCGGCGATGCACACGTAGAATGTGTTATCCTATAGCCCAATGCGTTGACGGAGAGGGTTTTGCCCGCCGCGTCGCCGGCAAGAGAGGGAAGGTCATGGGCTGCAAGCCTTCCTGCGGTGACAAGGGCCAAGCGTTCACTCCCGAGCAGCGACCTCAACGGGCGCGCGGCCAGCGGCGGCGATGTCCCAGTAGGGAAGCCGTGAGCCTCGCGACAAGGGGCAAAGAGTGGGCGCGGCGGGCCAGACATCCGCCGGGTCAAACAAGGTGGTACCGCGGAATTCAACCGTCCTTGGGCAATGCACATGCCCGAGGGCGGTTTTTTGTTACCGAACCGGGCCGCGTTTTCGCAACGTCAGACGGCGGCAGCCGCCTCGGCAAGCGGGGAACGCGAGAGACGAAAGGGAAGACATGAGTCTGATTGATGATCTGGTCAAACTCGAGGAAGAGGCCAAGGAGCTCGTCGCAGGTGCCGACGACGCCGCCAAGCTCGAGGCTGCGCGCGTTGAGCTGCTCGGTCGCAAGGGCCGTATCACCGGCCTGATGCGTATGATGGGCAAGCTCGCCCCCGAGGATCGTCCCATGATGGGCAAACGCGCCAACGAGATGCGCCAGCTGATCGAGGGCATGCTCGACGAGCGCACCACCGAGATGAAGGCCACCGCCCTCAAGCACGCACTCGAGCACGAGGCCGTCGACATCACGCTGCCGGGCATCCGTCCGCAGATCGGTCACCAGCACCTGATCAAGCAGATCATCGAGGAGGCCGAGGACATCTTCTGCGGCATCGGCTACACCGTCGAGTCCGGCCCTATGGTCGATACCTCCTACTACAACTTCACCGCGCTCAACGCGCCCATGGATCACCCGAGCCGCTCGGCTCGCGACACGTTCTATGTGGTCGACAACAACCCCGGCAGCGTCGCGCATCCCGAGGCTCACGCTCACGGCGAGTCCGACGTGCTGCTGCGCACCCAGACCTCGGGCGTGCAGATCCACACCATGGAGTCGCAGAAGCCGCCCATCTACATGATCTGCCCGGGCACCGTCTACCGTCCCGACACGGCCGACGCCTGCCACCTGCCGCAGTTCAACCAGATCGAGGGCCTGGTCGTCGACGAGGGTATCACCTTTGGCGATCTTAAGGGCACGCTCGACTACTTTGTTAAGTGCATGTTTGGCGAGGACCGCAAGACGCGCTATCGCCCGCACTTCTTCCCCTTCACCGAGCCTTCCTGCGAGGTGGACGTGAGCTGCCACGTGTGCGGCGGCAAAGGCTGCAACTTCTGCAAGCACAGCGGCTGGATCGAGATCCTGGGCTGCGGCATGGTCGACCCCAACGTCCTGATCAACTGCGGCATCGACCCCGAGAAGTACACCGGCTTCGCCTTTGGCATTGGCGCCGAGCGCGTCGCGGCACTGCGCTACGACCTGCCCGACCTCAGAACGCTCATGACAGGCGATATGCGTTTCTTGAATCAGTTCTAGGCTGCGGCTTGCCCAAGCACGGCACCTCGGCGCTCATTCGTCGCTTGCGTACCAAAGTACGCGGCGCTCCTCTTTCGGGCCGATCTGCCGCACTTGGACAACCCTCGCTTTGTAAGGAATGTTCACAAAGTTGAAGTTTCCACCTGCATCTCTTCGCAGGCTTTCAGTATGAAAGGAGAGCTAGATGCGTGTTTCTTACGACTGGCTCAAGACCATGATCGATATTCCGGAGGATCCCAAGACCCTTTCGGACGAATATATCCGTACCGGCACCGAGGTCGAGGCGATCGACACCGTGGGCGAGTCCTTCGACCACGTGGTGACCGCTAAGGTGCTCACCAAGACCCCGCACCCCGATAGCGACCACATGTATGTGTGCTCGGTCGACGTGGGCGACAAGAACCTCGACCCCGACGGCAATCCCGCTCCGCTGCAGATCGTCTGCGGCGCGCAGAACTTTGAGGCCGGCGACCACATCGTCACGGCCATGATCGGCGCCGTGCTTCCCGGCGACGTCAAGATCAAGAAGAGCAAGCTTCGCGGCGTCGTGTCCATGGGCATGAACTGCTCCGCGCGCGAGCTCGGCCTGGGTGGCGACCACTCCGGCATTATGATCCTGCCCGAGGATACGCCCTGCGGCATGCCGTTTGCCGAGTACGTGGGCTCGAGCGACACCGTGCTCGACTGCGAGATCACGCCCAACCGCCCCGACTGCCTGTCCATGATCGGCATGGCTCGCGAGACCGGCGCCATCTTCGACCGCGATTTCCACGTTGAGCTGCCCGCCATCAAGGCCGAGACCGGCCGCGCGACCGACGACGAGCTTTCCGTCGAGATTGCCGACGAGGGCCTGTGCGACCGCTACGTTGCCCGCATCGTGCGCAACGTGAAGGTCGGCCCGTCGCCCGACTGGATGGTCAAGCGCCTTAACGCCCTGGGCGTGCGCCCGCACAACAACATCGTCGACATCACCAACTATGTGATGATGCTCACTGGTCAGCCGCTGCACGCCTTTGACCTCGACACCTTTGCCGAGCGCGATGGCAGGCGCCGCGTGGTCGTTCGCGCCGCCCAGCAGGACGAGAAGTTCACGACGCGCGACGGCGAGGAGCGTACGCTCGACGCCGGCATGGGTCTCATCACCGACGGCGAGCGTCCTGTGGCGCTGGCCGGCGTTATGGGTGGCATGGATTCCGAGATTGAGGACGACACCGTCGACGTGATGGTCGAGAGCGCCTGCTTCAACGCCGGCCGCACCTCGCACACCAGCCGTGACCTGTCGCTGATCTCCGACGCCTCCATCCGCTTTGAGCGCCAGGTCGACGAGACCGGCTGCGTGGACGTCGCCAATGTGACGTGCGCGCTCATCGAGGAGATAGCCGGCGGCGAGGTCGCCCCCGGCTATGTGGACGTGTTCCCCGCGCCCAAGACCATCGACAGCATTAAGCTGCGCCTGGCCCGCGTGCGCGCCATCTGCGGTGCTGACATCGAGCCCGACTTTATCGAGCGCTCACTCACCCGCCTGGGCTGCACCGTCGAGCGCGACGGCGAGGACTTTATGGTCACGCCGCCGAGCTTCCGTCCCGACCTGCCGCGCGAGATCGACCTGATCGAGGAGGTCCTGCGCCTGTGGGGCATGGGCCGCGTGACGGCGACCATCCCGGCTGCCAAGAACCACATCGGCGGTCTGACGCGCGAGCAGAAGCTTACCCGCAAGGTCGGCGAGATCCTGCGCGCCTGTGGCCTCAACGAGACCACGACCTTTGGCTTTGCCGCCCCGGGCGACCTGGAGAAGATTGGCATGTCCACCGAGGGCCGCGGCTGCCCCGTGGTTCTCATGAACCCGCTGGTGGCCGAGCAGACCGAGATGCGTCGTTCGCTGCTGCCGGGCCTGCTACAGTCCGTGGCCTACAACGAGGCGCACGGTACGCCCAACGTGCATCTGTACGAGGTCGGCAGCCTGTTCCACGGCCGCGAGAACGCCAGCCTGCCCAAGGAGACCAAGTCCGTGGCGGGTGTGCTCTCGGGCCAGTGGAGCGAGCAGTCTTGGAACATGAAGTACCGCAAGCTGCGCTTCTTCTTTGGCAAGGGCATCGTCGAGGAGCTGCTCTCCCAGCTGCGCATCGAGAAGGTTCGCTTCCGTCCCGTCGAGGGCGAGGGCTATGCCTTCCTGCAGCCGGGTCGTGCTGCCGAGGTGCTCTCGGGCGGTACCGTGCTGGGCTGGGTTGGCGAGATTCACCCCGAGGCGCGCGAGGCTATGGGCATTGACGAGGTCGTCGTTGCCTTTGAGCTTGACCTGGACAAGCTGATCAAGGGCGCCCGCAACCAGGAGAACTACCGTGAGTTCTCGCAGTACCCGGCCGTTGAGCACGACCTTGCTATCGTGGTCGACAACACTGTGACCTGCGAGGATCTTGAGCGCCGTATTACCAGCGCCGGAGGCAAGCTTCTCGAGGGCGTGCGTCTGTTCGACGTCTACCGCGATCCCATCCGCATCGGAGCGGGCAAGAAGTCCATGGCCTTTGCGCTTACGTATCGCTCCGACGACCACACGCTTACCAGCGAAGAGGTCGAAAAGGCGCACCAGAAGATCGTTACCAAGGTGTGCAAGGGCGTAAACGGCGAGGTCCGCGGCTAGGTCCTGCGCTGGGGTATGGGTCAGCGGTGGCTGCTGCCGAGTCCTACGTGACTGCTATGCCCGGTATAAGGCACCGTTGAGCCTGCATATATGACACGCGCATTACATAACGGCGTGCTGCTTTGTCGGCAGTGCGCCGTTTTGCTATGATAGCCCGCGGCGTGTTACGAATCTGACATTACGTAACACTGGAAAGGTGATTCAAACGGCGTTGCAATTCCGTGCGCCGATAACCGGGAGGCGTGCATGCACATTCCAGATAATTATCTGTCCCCGCAGACCGATGCCGTCATGGCGGTGGCGATGGTGCCCGTTTGGGTTCACTGCATCAAGAAAGTGCGCGCCACGCTCGATCGCGAGCACATGGCGTTCCTGGGCATCTGCGCCGCGTTCTCCTTCTTGCTCATGATGTTCAACGTGCCGTTGCCCGGCGGTACCACGGGTCACGCCGTCGGTGGCGCGCTCATCGCGCTGCTGCTGGGTCCCGAGGCCGCGGCTATCGCTGTCTCGGTTGCGCTGGCGCTGCAGGCGCTGCTGTTTGGCGACGGCGGCGTTCTGTCCTTTGGAGCCAACTGCTTTAACATGGCCTTTGTGTTGCCGTTTGCCGCTGCTATCGTGTTCCGTGCGCTCAACAGCCGTTTGCACGACAAGAGCTGGGGCACCTCGGTTTCGGCAATCGTAAGCGGCTGGGTCGGTCTGTGCCTGGCGGCCCTGTGCGCGGCAATCGAGTTTGGTATTCAGCCGATGCTCTTTACCAACGCTTCGGGCGCGCCGCTGTACTGCCCCTTCCCGCTGTCCGTGGCTATTCCGGCCATGTTGATCCCGCATATGCTGGTTGCCGGCGTGATCGAGGGCGTGGCGACGGCCGCCATCTACGGTTTCATTAAGAAGACGGCGCCGAGCGTTATCGTCGGGCCCGAGGCCGTCGATGGCCAGCTTACTGCCGAGGGCGCTGCTGCCAAGAAGACCTCGCTGGTCCCAACGCTCATCCTGGTCGCCGTGCTTGTTGCGGCCACGCCGCTGGGCCTGCTGGCCACGGGTGACGCATGGGGCGAGTGGGACGCCGAGGGCGCCGCGACCGCCGTTCAGGAGGCTGGTGACGACAGCCTGCAGGCTTCGGTCGGCCTTGATACCCCGACCTTTGCCGACGCTCTGCCTACGGGTGATTACCTGCAGGCCTATTCCGAGGAGCAGGGTCTTGGCTTTGCCGGTCAGGCTGCCATGTATATCCTGTCCGGCGTGATTGGCGTGGCGGTGCTCACCATCGCATTCCGTCTGATCTCGCTGACGGTTAAGGAAAGCGGTGCTCATGGCAATAGCCGAGCTGCCTAGCTGGCTTGCGGTCGAGGAGCGATACGAGCCCGTGGGGGCTCGGCATCGTGTGATGCAAAAGAACGTCCTGCACCTGGCGAGCCTGCTTGAGCGGGTTCGCCTGGGTGGAGGCGCGCACGAGGGCGGGTCGATGGTCGACCGCGCCCTTTCTTGCGTTTCGGCTCCGGTGCGCCTGGTGGGGATGTTCTTTTGCGTCCTGTGCGTGTGTCTGACGCAGAGCCCGCTGTACATCATGTTGATGGCGGCTATCGCGCTGGTGCTCGTTGCCGTGCGCCCTGTACGCGGGCTGCGCGCGACCTTTGTGCCGGCGTTGGCTGCCGCGGGGTTTGCCGTGGTTCTGGCACTGCCTGCCCTGCTGCTGGGCGCTTCTGCCGCGGGTGCCATGCTCAAAATTGCGCTTAAGACGTTCATTAACGTGTCGCTCGTGCTGGGTGTTTCGTGGACCCTCACGTGGAGCCGCATGTCGGCGGCGCTCAAGATGCTGCATCTACCCGACGAAGTTATCTTTACGTTTGATATGGCGCTCAAGCACATCGAGGTGCTGGGTCGTACGGCGCACGATCTGTGCGAATCGGTCATGCTGCGCAGCGTTGGCCGTGCGCCCGAGGGATTTTCGCGTACCGATTCGATCGCGGGTATCATGGGCATGACCTTTATCAAGGCGATGAAATGCAGCCGCGCGATGGACGAGGCTATGCTTTGCCGCGGCTTTGCCGGTGCGTATCCGGCTCCCGCGCGCGCCAGGTTTGGCTGGCGCGATGCCGTTTACGCAGCCGTTGTGGTTCTGCTCGCCGTGTTGTGCGCAGTGCTGTAGCGCGGGCGGTCGAGCCGTCGATGTGGATAGGGAAGGGCGACGTTTTGGCAAACGATACGAATGGCGCGATGGGCGTGAGCGGTGCTGCTGGCGCCGAGACCACGCCGCTCATTGAGCTGCGCGACGTGGTGTTTTCCTATACGGGTCATACGGTGGTCGATGGCGTTTCGCTGCAGGTCGATCGTGGTGAACTCGTTGCCCTGCTCGGTCCCAACGGCTGCGGCAAGACGACGATTATGCGTCTAATTAACGGCCTTGAACTCGCGGACGCAGGGGCATACCTGTTTGACGGGCACGTGGTCGATGCGGCGTATCTGAAGGATTCTGCTGCTCAGAAGTTCCACCAGCGCGTGGGCTTCGTATTCCAAAACGCCGATGCCCAGCTGTTCTGCGCCACGGTGGGCGAGGAAGTCGCTTTTGGCCCGGCTCAAATGGGGCTGCCGACGGGTAAGCTCGACCGTCGTGTGCGCGATGCTATGGAACTGTTTCAAGTTGCCGACCTGGTCGATGCCTCGCCCTATCAGCTTTCGGGCGGGCAAAAGAAGCGCGTTGCGCTGGCTGCGGTGGTGTCGATGAACCCGGATATCTTGGTCCTCGACGAGCCTACCAATGGGCTCGACGAGGATTCATGCGACATCGTGGTCAACTTCTTGCTGGCCTACGTCGCGGCGGGTAAGACGGTCTTGATGAGCACGCATCACCAGGATTTGGTGCGACGCCTGGGTGCCCGTGCAATCTATATCGATCGATATCACCATGTGGTCGAGGCACCTTCGCCGTCGTATGGAACCGAAAGCGGTGCTACGGACTAGTTGCTGCGTAGAGCGTGCGTAGCCGCCCGCGCGGCTTTGCCGTGATGGTATAGTTATTCAGGTTTTTTATGGGGGTGGCTATGCCAAGTTGGAACATTCATATCGCTCAGACGGAGCGTTTGCTGGAGCGCACCGGTGCGCTTGCCAATAGCGTGCGCGACCGCAATGCCTTTTTGTTTGGCTGCGTGGTTCCGGATATCTTCGTGGGCTATATGGTCCCTGGCATCGCCGATCCCATTCCGTACCGCATTACGCACTTTGCCAAGCCTGAGCCCATCCCTAAGCCTCGTGAGCATGAGTTCTGGGATACCTATGTGGCACCGTTGCTTAAAAGTTCGCCCATCGGTGCGCCGGCCGCGGCGACCTCGATTATCGAGGAACGCGAGCGGCTGAACCGCGTGCACTATCCCCAGCGCTACAAGGATGCCGAGCCGGTTGCCGGTCCCGGCGCCTGTGAGTTCTCGCTTGCGTCCGAAGATGTGGCACAGTCGTTGCTCGATTTGACACTTGGTGTCTGGTCGCATCTGGTGGCCGATACCGTATGGAATACGCGCGTGAATCAGTACCTGGAGGCGCACGGCGGCAAGCCGTGCGAGGAGTTCCGCATTAAAAAGCAGGGCGATTTTGACTGGTTTGGCAAGACGCTGGGCATCGTTTCCATCCCGCGTGCGACCGATCGCCTGTATACCGCTGCGACGCGTTTTGGGCAGTATCCTATCCATAAAGAATATGTGCTCAAGACCATCGGCGTCATGCACGAGATTGTACGCGAAAACCCCGGCGAGCCGGATCATCCGCCGTATCGCCTGCTAACCGAGGAGTTTTTCGATGCAACGTTCACTGAAGTCATCGAGCTAACCGAGGCGGGATTTGCGGCTCGCGTTGCTGCTTCTGACGTTCCCGCAGTCCCCCTGATCGCTAGCTGCTAGCCGGCCGGCTTAACGGTGAACAGTTCATCCCAATTGACCAACAGCTCCCGTCGCAGGGCATCTTCGGTGGTACGCTCGGCATCGGAAAGGTTCGCGATTGAACACATGTCGATGAAGCGGCATATGG
>CAJJZO010000056.1 GCA_905197585.1 uncultured Collinsella sp. | reverse complement strand
AGTGGTGTGCGGAGTTGGTCTGGATCAGCCTGTGCCCGCCAACCGCGCGCTCCAACAGCGAACCCGGCACGACCTCGACGGGATGCACGGGGTCGTTGAGCGCGTGGGTGTGGCGCCACTGCGTGCGGCCCTCGCGAGCGCCCAGGCTTGGCACGTCCATGCACAGGGTGCCGCCGGTAGCGACGTTGAGCAGCTGTGTGCCGCGGCACGTGGTAAAGAGCGGCTTTTTGGCGCGAAGCACTTCGCCGACCAGCTTAAACTCAAAGCTATCGCGGATCTCGCAGCAGAGGGTGGGGTCGTAGGGTCGATCATCGCCCCAGCGCTTGGGGTTGACGTCCGGGCCGCCGGGAATAGCGATGCCGTCGGCGATATCGACGTAATGACGGATAACCTCAATGTCCTCGGTGATGGACATCTGCAGCGGCAGGCCGCCGGCGGCAAGGATGGCATCGACAAAGACGCTTGCGATTTCCTCGTTGGGGGAGAGCGTCTCGCTTAAAAACGGCTTTGCATCTTCCCAACGCGGCGCGACGAGGATGAGCGGACGGTCGGCGGGGGCGACGTCGACGTGCGGGGTATAGGACGAGGAAGTACGGGTTCCGATCATAGGTGTTGCTTTCGAATCCGGGTGGACATGGCACAGGGGTGCGCGGGGCAAACGCTGGCGATGAATTTGCCCGCGTGGCAATTGGGTTAGTGGCCCTTGATGGAGTTGAGGAAGTCCTGGGCGCGCTTGGTCTGGGGATGGTCGAAGAACTCGTCGGGCGTGCCGGTCTCCACGATCTGGCCGTCGGCCATAAACACGACGCGATCGGCAACGCGGCGGGCGAAGTTCATCTCGTGCGTGATGACGATCATCGTCATGCCCTGCTGGGCCAGACGGACCATGACCTCGAGCACCTCGTTGATCATCTCGGGGTCAAGGGCGCTTGTGGGCTCGTCAAAGAGCATGGCCTTGGGTTGCATGGCAAGCGAGCGGGCGATGGCTACGCGCTGTTGCTGGCCGCCTGAGAGCTGTGCGGGCACCTTATCGGCCTGCTCGGCAACGCCCACGCGGCTCAGCAGGTCCATGGCGCGCTCACGGGCCTCGTCCTTGGAGACGCCCAGCACGTCGACCGGTCCCAGCATGACGTTCTGCAGCACCGTCATATGTGCAAACAGGTTGAACTGCTGAAACACCATGCCCAGTTCGGCGCGCATGCGGGCAAGATCCTTGCCTTCCTGCGGCAGGGGCTCGCCCTCGATGAGGATCTCGCCCGAGTCGATGGTCTCCAAGCGGTTGATGGTGCGGCACATGGTCGACTTGCCCGAACCCGAGGGGCCAATCACCACGACGACTTCGCCGCGGTCGACCGACAGATTGATGTCGTTGAGGACGTGCAGATCGCCATAGTGCTTATCGACGTGTCTGAGCTCGATCAGCGGCTGATTGCCGGTGGAAGAGGTGCTCTGTGCCATGGTGCTCGGCTCCTTATGACTCGAAATGGTAAAGCGTTAGCGGATGATGGTCACGCCGGTCTTGTGCGAAACGTAGACAGCGGCCTTGTTAATCGCGACGTTGATGAGGATATAGATGACCGCGATCACCAGGTAGACCGACACAAGGGCGTCGTAGTTGGTGATGAGCACGCGGGCATTTTGCATGAGGTCGGGGTAGCTCACCACGTAGGCGACGGTGGTGTCTTTGACTACGACCACAAGCTGCGAAATCAACGACGGGATAATAAACCGAATCGCCTGCGGCAACACGATTTTAAAGGTGATTTTAGCTTTGGAGAGACCGAGCGCCTGGGCCGCCTCGACCTGCCCGCGCGGTACGGCGTTGACGCCGGCGCGGAAAATCTCGGCCAGCACGCCGGCGGCAGCGAGCGCGACGGGAAGCGTGAGCATCCAAAACGACGGCAGCGCGATCTTGTACTGGGGCAGCACCAAAAAGAAGAAGTAGATGAACAGCAGGCTCGGCACGCCACGGAAGAAGTCGGTGAGCACACGGCAGACCAGCTGCAGCGGCTTAATGTCGCTGGTACGGCCGAGCATAAGGGCTAAGCCCAGCACCAGCGCGATGGCGCCAGCGGTGAGTGCGACCTTGACGGTGCCCTCAAAGCCGGCAAGCAAGAACTTCCAGGTAGTGAGGTGCGTAAAGAAATACCAATAGTGGACCGAAAGCTGACCGGTCACATAAAAGCGCTGCAACACGAGGACGACGAGCGCGGCGACGGCAACAAGCGAGATGGCGGTGCCGATGCGAATCTTGGCGCGCATCTTGGGGCCGGGAGCCTCGTAGAGCGCATCGCGCATGGTGAGCGCGGAGGTGGAGTGCTTGCTCATCGGAGGATCCTCACCTTCTTATCGATGTAGTTGCCAATGTGGCTCACCACAAAGGCCGTGCCCAGGTAGCCGAGCGCCGAGATAAAGAACGCGGCGACGCCGCCGAGCGAGCGCGTGTTGATGTAACTCACCACGCCGGTGAGCTCTTGCGGCTTAAGCGGCACCTGGCTGCCCAAGGCGGTAGTGAGCATGACGGCGATAAAGAGGTTCGTCATGGGCAGCACGCTCGAGCGCAGCGCCTGCGGAATCACGATTTTGGCGAGGATACGGTTAAAGCTCATGCCCAGCGAGCGGGCGGCTTCCACCTGACCGACGCCGACGGTGTTGATGCCGCTCATAAAGTTTTCGGAACCAAAGGCCGAGCCCAAAAGGACCGTGGCGACGATAACGCAGGTGCGGTAGGGCAGGACGACTTTGAGCGGCGGCAGCGCGTAGACGACGATGATAAGCAGCGCGATGCCGGGGATGTTACGGAAGACCTGGACATACAGGTCGCCAAAGACGCGCAGCGGCTTGAGCGGCGACACGCGCATCACGGTGACGGCGACGGCCAGCACCATGGCGATGGCAAACGACTCAAGCGTCATGCCCCAGGTTGCGAGCAGCGCGTCGATATAGTTCTGGCCATAGAGCGACCAGAGCTCGGAAAGACTCATGCGGACCTCCCGCCGATAAGGAAAGGGGCTCCCGTGTGTACGGAAGCCCCGACAACTCAGTGAGAAAACAGTTTACCGCAATAAAGCGCATCATGCGTTTCCGTATGGTTTCGTTGCGGCCGTTACCAGGCACGCTGCCTAGGCGCCGATTTCGGGCAGCTCGGGAACATTGGTGTCGCCCGTACGGTCGCCGATGCAGATCTGCCACAGCTCGGTCCAGGTGCCGTCGTCCTCGATTTTCTTAAGGAAGTCGTTAACGAAGGCGACGCCGTCGGAATCGAGCGGCAGACCAATGCCATAGGGCTCCTTGTTGCCGAAGGACTTGCCGGCGATCTTGTACTTACCGGGCTCGCGGACCAGGGCGCTCTGCTGCATGTTGTTGTCGATGACGTAGGCGTCAACGCGGCCCTGCTGGAGTGCCTGGCGGGCCTCCTCGTCGGTCTTAAACTCCTGCTGGCTGGCCTTGGGAGCGAACTCCTCCAGGATGGCGGGGCCGTTGGAGCCGGACTGGACGGCGACGTTCTTATCGGCCAGGTCGTCGACGCCCTTGATGTCGTCGTTATCGGCGAGTACCAGGATGGCCTGCTGGGTGTAGTAGTAGGGGCCGGCAAAGGAGACGAGTTTCTTGCGCTCGTCAGTGATGGTGTAGGTGGCAAAGACGGCGTCGACCTGGCCGTTCTGCAGGACAGACTCGCGCGTGTCCGAGGTCACCTGGGTGATCTCGACCTTGTTCTCGCCCAGAATGTAGTTGGACAGGAGCTGTGCGATACCGGCATCGAAGCCGCGGGTCTGACCGTCTTTCTCGTTGAGGAGGGAGAAAAGCGTAGAGGTCTGAACGCCGCCAATCTTAAAGCCGCCGGCGTCCTTGACGGCTGTGGCCCAGGTGCTGGCGGCGATGGCATCGTCGTCGGCTTTGGGGCCGTTGTCGACGAGCTTGTCGAATGCCTTGGCGTCGAGCGTGGTGGAAGCCTCGGTATCCTCGGAGCTCTTGGAAGAGCCGGCGGCGGAACCCTTGTCGGCCTCGGCGCTGGTGTCGGAGCAGCCGGCAAGACCAAGGCCGGCGACGGTTGCGAAGGTGGCGGCAACGAAGCCGCGGCGGTCGAGAACGACCTGCTGGGAGAGGTTCTTGCTCATGGTAGAACACCTTTCTCAATAAAATCCCTAGCGGTTGAGTAGAGTTATACCCTATCGCGCTCAAATGGGTCAACACGAAATAACTCAGAAACATACTTACCTTATGGGTTATTCTACCTACTAAAAAGGGACAGGCACCTTCGTGGTGGTTTTGGCCGATGCGGCGGCATGCCTTGTTGCTTTGTCTCGATCTGTAACATCTGCAGCCGTTTTTGCCGAGCGACTGTTACAGATCGAGATTTTCTCTTCAGGGGAATTCGAATGTCTCAATCTGTAACATCTGGACGGACAAAAGGTCTCTATCTGTTACAGATTGAGACAAAGGTCAGGAACTAAGACGTCTTGTCTAGATCTGTAACAGTTAGACGGAAATTCGGACCCTAGATGTTACAGATTGAGATAATCGCGTCGCGAAAATAAAAACCTCCGCAGGGGTGCTTTCCTTGCGGAGGTTTTCTTACTCGTTGAGTAGTCTTACGGCTTCGGCGGCCATGTTCTCGACCGTCATGCCGTTCTGTGCGAGCAGTTCGTTGGGGTCGTAGCGGTCGGGGAAGCCCTTGGCGATGCCGAAGGTGCGCGTGCGCACAGGCGTGCAGGCCAGATAGCACGCGACGCGCTCGCCCCAGCCACCGTCCAAGATGCCGTCCTCGAGGGTGACGACAACGCGATGCTCGGCGGCAAGACTGTCGAGGAACTCACGGTCAAGCTCGGTTGCAAAGCGCGGGTTGACGAGCGTGGCCTCGATACCGTACTCGGCAGCCAAGCGGTTTGCCACGCGCTCGCCCAGCTCAAAGAAATCGCCAAGCGCGAGCACGGCAACGTCGCGGCCCTGACGCACCACGTTGTAGCGAACGGCACTGTAGTCGGTGTCTTCGGCAGGCGCAAGGTCGGGACGGCTTACCAAGCCAATGCCCGGTACGCGGATCGCCGCGGGATGCTCGCGGTGGTCGAGCGACCAGCTCAGCATGGACAGATATTCCTCCATGCAGGCCGGCGCCAAGTAGTGCATGTTGGGAAGACCGCCCAACATGGAAATATCAAAGAACGAAAGGTGCGTCTCGGACGTGGTGCCAAAGATTGACGCACCAAACACCAAAATGGTTGCCGGGGCGTCGTTGAGGCACAGGTCGTGCCACAGCTCGTCGTAAGCGCGCTGCAAAAACGTGCCGTACACACCAAAGACTGGCTTGGCGCCCGAGCGCGCAAGCGCGGTGGCAAAGGTCACGGCGTGCTCCTCGGCAATGCCCACATCGACGAACTGTTTGCCGGCGGCAGCGCGAAGCTCGGGTGTAAAGCCCATGATGTAGGGCGTGGCGGCCGTGATGCCCACGACCTGCGAATCGCGCTCGATGGCGGCGCTGAGCGCCTCGCCCGTAATGTCGGCATAGGTGCGCGGCGCAGGCTCGCTCGGATGGCCCGGGCAGAGCTTGCGTCCAGTTGCCATGTCAAACGGACCCACGTGATGCCAGCGTTCGGGGTCGTTCTGGGCTGGCTCAAAGCCCTTGCCCTTGGCGGTGGAGACGTGCAGCACGATGGGATGATCGATATTGCGCAGTTCCTGCAGCGCGTCGACCAGGGCCAACACGTCGTTGCCGGCGTCCAGATAGCGATAGTCGAGGCCCAGCGCGCGGAAAACGTTGCGCTCACAGGTGCCGTTGCTGGCGCGCAGCTCGGCCAGATTGCGATAGAGGCCACCGTGGTTTTCGGCGATGGACTGGTCGTTATCGTTGACGATGATGATCAGGTTGCTGTCGAGCTCGGCGGCATTGTTAAAGCCCTCAAACGCCAGGCCGCCCGAAAGCGAGCCGTCGCCAATAACGGTGATGACGTTGTGCGTATCGCCCGCCAGGTCACGAGCGTGCGCCAGGCCGCAGCCCAGGCTCACCGACGTGGAGGTATGGCCCATGGCGAACAGGTCGTGCTCGGACTCGTCGGGATTGGCAAAGCCAGAGGCCTCGCCAAAGCGCTTCGGATCGATATAAGTGTACGCGCGCCCAGTCAGCGCCTTGTGGGCGTAGGTCTGGTGCGAAACGTCAAAGAGAATCTTGTCGATAGGGGAGTTAAACACGCGATGGAGCGCGACCGTAAGCTCAACGACGCCCAGGTTGGGGGCAACGTGCCCGCCGACGGCGGCGGAGCTTTCGAGGATGGCGTGGCGAATCTCGTCGCAGAGCTGCGGGAGCTCGGCACGATTAAGAGCCTTGACGTCCTCGGGCGTTGTCGTTTGCGTAAGCAGCATCGTTGTGGGTTACTCCATGCGAATCGAGCGCCGGCGCTCCCTCGGCCGACACAATTGCACAAGACAGTCTCGCACATTTTGGCGTTTGATATGTGACGGCGGCGCGGTAATTCGCCAACTGGTGGGGCAAAACGTTTTGTCCGATGCCATACTGATATGTTCCATGATGTTTTTATCGATTGTGCACAGGCCGTGGCTTGTCGCCGTGAGTCGCTGGAAGGAGGCAGCATGTCCGATGCCGTTCGTGCCGAAAAAATCGCGCACGAGGTCGACTATGCCGCCCGCCAGCTGGCCCAGGCGGGCCGCTTGGACCTGACGCACGAGTTTATCCAGCATGGCGACGTGACGGTCTATGCACATGTGACTTCGGTAGCGCGGGCGAGCCTGTCCTTTGCCGAGCGCTTGGGCCGTGCCGGCATTTCGGTCGACCGTGCTTCGTTGTTGCGCGGGGCCCTGCTGCACGATTACTTTCTCTATGACTGGCACGATCCCGACCCAAGCCATCGGCTGCATGGCTTTCGCCACCCGTTTTTTGCCCTGGCACGTGCGGAGGAAGATTTTGAGCTGACGCCGCGCGAACGGAATATTATCGTGCGGCATATGTTTCCGCTGGTGCCAGTGCCGCCGACGTGTCGTGAGGCTTGGATTGTATGCCTGGCAGATAAATGGTGCGCTCTGCGCGAGACGGTCGCCGGTCGTCTGCGGCGCAAGGACGAGGCGGACGATGACGTGAGTGGCGAATCGAGCGAAAAGAGGAGAGGGTAGACGGTGGGGACCGCGATTGATATGGCGTTTGGCGGCGCGACGCTTGCCGTCTGCCCGCTTTCGGCACTGGTGCTCTCGTTTGCCTTTTACGGGTTTTGCGGCTGGGCGTGGGAGTCGACGGTCTGCGCCATGCTCAATCACGGACGATTTGCCAACAGCGGCTTTTTGCTGGGGCCGTGTTGTCCTATCTATGGTGTGGGCGGCATTGCCTGCTGGCTGCTGTTGCGCGGGATTCCGGATGCCTCAAGCCAGTTTGTCGCTGCAGCGCTCGTATGCAGCGTGATTGAGTACAGCGTAGGCGTACTGTTGGAAAAAACAACGGGCGCTCGCTTTTGGGATTACTCGCACCTGCCGTTTAACTTGCACGGACGCATTTGCCTGTACTGGGCCTGCGCGTTTGGCTTGGGTGCGTTGTGTATTTGCCGTTTAGTGGAGCCGGCATTGCTGGGGCTGCTTGGCCGTCTGCCGGTGCTGATTGTGCGGTTGTCCGCCTTTATCGTCGCGGTCGCGATGATGGTCGACGCGTTGTGCTCGCTGGCGAGCTGGCGGCGTCTGTCCGATCAGCTGGAGCGCGTGCGCGCCGATCTTGCCGACCGCATCAACGAGTCGCTTGCCGATGCCTCGGACTCAATGCTCGAGCGCATTCCCGAATCGACGATTGACTCGGTGGCACAAACGCACATCCGTAGCCGTGCCGTTAACGCGTGGCTGGCCGAGCTGGGTGACGCCGCGCTCGATGCCCTGCGCGAGAAGGCTTCGATGCCGACGTTTATCTCGGATGGTGCTCGCGGCCTGGCGCTTGCCGCCCGCCGCGTGGCCGATGCCGCACCGAGCATGCCGCGTCCGTCGCTCAGTCGTCGCCTTGCCGGCAAGCGCATGAGCCGTCCGGTGCCAAGCGTGTCGCTCAGCCGCCGCGACCTACGCTTCTTTAACGCCTTCCCGCGTCTGCGCATCAATCGCTACGAAGGCGTCATTCGAGCAACTAATCTCCGCGACCGCGCCCACGAGCTGTTCCGCCGCTAGCCGGGACGGGCGCGCTCACGGCTTCCTTGCTCGCGTATTTCCCGTCCGTTTCGCGTCCGTTGCCGCGCCGTTTCCAAGATTGCGGCGCCGTTTCCATTCGACAACGCCGCGTTTAACAATGCCGTATCTGGTCTACACCAGTTGCCCCTCGGCCGCATTATGGGCGCCGACAACGTTCATGCGACCAAGGGAGAGCGAATGTACGATACGGGATCGACAACGTTTATGCTCGTCTGCACCATGCTCGTGTTTTTAATGACACCGGGTCTGGCGTTTTTCTATGGAGGCCTTGACCAGCTGCTGTGCCTGCCGGTGCTCAACCAGGTGCTGCAGGCGGCCGAGGGCAATGCCGCGGACGGTGCCGCCTACCCTCAGATCATCAACATTGCCTTCCAGATGGCATTTGCCATGATCACGGCTGCTATCGTCACGGGCAGCCTGGCCGGCCGCGTTAAGTTTGGTGCCATGACGGCCTTCCTGGGCATTTGGCTGCTTGTGGTCTATGCGCCGCTCGCCCACATGGTTTGGGGCGGCGATGGCTCCTTTATCGGCGACATCATCGGCGCACTCGACTTTGCCGGCGGCGACGTGGTACACATTTCGTCCGGTCTGACGGGCCTGATTCTCTGCTTAATGCTCGGCCGTCGTCGTGGTTTTGGCATGGTGAGCTACCGTCCGCATAACGTGCCGTTTGTGGCGCTGGGCGCCGGCCTGCTTTGGTTTGGCTGGTTTGGCTTTAACGGCGGCAGCGAGTTTAAGGCCGACGCCGTGGCGGCGCTTGCCATCCTCAACACCGTGACGGCCAGCGCGGCGGGCATGGTCTCGTGGCTTGCCGTCGAGCGCGTGCACACAGGTCGCCCCACGCTGGTGGGCGCCAGCACCGGTCTGGTTGCGGGCCTTGTGGTGGTCACGCCGGGCGCGGGCTTTGTCGAGCCGTGGGCGGCGCTGGTCATGGGCCTGATCGTCTCGCCTGTCTGCTACCTGGCCATCAGCCATCTTAAGACCAAGTTTGGCTACGACGATGCGCTCGACGCGTTCGGTTGCCACGGCATCGGCGGCATCTTGGGCGGCGTGCTCACGGGCCTGTTCTGTGTGCCGGAGCTCTCGTGGACCGGTAAGGGTGGCCTGTTCTACACGGGCGACGTGTCGCTGCTCGTCTCGCAGATTTTGGGCATTGTGGTGACGGTCGCTATTGTACTGGTGCTCGACTTGGTGACCGCCGCGGTGGTCAAGGCGCTGTTCCACGGCAGCCTGCACGTGGACGAGGCCGACGAGGCGCTGGGCCTGGACGCGAGTCAGCATGGCGAGAGCGCTTATCCCTCGTTCTCCGGACTCGATTAGCAGCTTCCCCAAGCACCGCACCTTGCCGTTCAATCGTCGCTCACGTACTTAAGTACGCTTCGCTCCTCTTTCACGGCAATCTGCGGCACTTGGGAAACCTGCTAAGACCAGTCAGTTGAACTTTTTGATTTCTGAGGTTGGTTTGCGGCACCTGGGAAACCCGCGTCTCATGTAAAGGGATACGTTAATTATTGAGAGGAATTCATTATGAAAAAGATCACGGCTAT
>CAJJZO010000055.1 GCA_905197585.1 uncultured Collinsella sp. | reverse complement strand
GGCCCACCTCCGTTGCGATTTCGAAAGGTTGGGTTCACGAGCCATGCCAAGTGCTCAGGAGCTACAACATCAATTTGGTGAATATCGAGGCGCCATGCCCCGTCCATCAGATTTCGATCTCTTTTGGAAGGATCGCATGGCCGAGGCCGACGCCGTCGGGCTTGACTATGCGATCGACACGGCATCGGTCACCGATGCCGCGACCTGCCAACTTTTCGACCTCTGGTATACCGGCATGTGTGGCGCTCGCCTGCATGCCAAGTACCTTAAACCCGTCTCGGACGAGCCCGTGCCATTGGTGCTTCAGTTCCATGGGTATCCGGGTGCAAGCCGCAGCTGGTTTGAGCAGGCGTCGTTTGCGGGCATGGGCATGGCACTCATCGCCCTCGACTGCCCCGGCCAAGGAGGTCCCTCCGAGGACATTGGTGGATTTGAGGGCACAACGGTTGCCGGGCATATCGTCGCCGGCATCGACGGCGACCCGGCCAACCTCTACTATGTCCGCTTGCACCAAGATATTCGCATCCTGTGCCGTATTGTTCGCGAGCTCGAGGGCATCGATCTTTCCCGTGTGTTTGTGAACGGCGCGTCGCAGGGTGGTGGTTTGGGCATTGCGACCTGTGCGCTTAACAGCGAGCTTATCAATCGTGCCGCCATCCTCTATCCCTTCCTGTCAGATTTCCGCCTGGTCTGGGATTTGGATGCCGACGACATTGCCTACGAGGGCCTGCGCTATTGGTCTCGCTGGTTTGACGAGGACTCGACTCGTATTGACGAAGCCTATGCCAAGCTGGCGTACTTCGATTCCAAGAACTTTGCCCCTATGGTCAAATGCCCCGTGCTGTTTGGCACCGGCACAGCCGATATCGTCTGCCCGCCAGCGACGCAGTTTGCGGTCTATAACAACCTGACCTGCGAAAAGCGTCATGAGTTCTTTGAAGGCTTTGGCCACGAGGAGATTCAGGATTTTGACGATCTGATCATTCCGTTTTTCTGCAAGGGAGGGGAGGCTCATGTCTAAGTGCGAGAGCAATGTTAATGAGCTGATTGTCCCCGGGCTCGTGGGAATTCCTGGAACGGTTTCGTCAAGGCTCGCAGAATATCGGGACTGGCGCGGTGATGTCCAAGCAGATGTTTCTGATTTAGAGACATGCGCTTCGAATCTTGAGATTCAAGGCCTGGCCATTACGGCGATTGACTTTGTTAACCCCTGCGCCCGTTACTCGGAGGTCTCCTTTGAGCTCGGTGACGATGCGATTCACGCTCGTTTGATCGAGCCTGTCGGTCGTGCCCGAGTGTCTGAGCGCGTGCCGCTGTGCCTGATGTTCCACGATATCGATCGGCCTGTGCGCGGCTGGCATCACATGACGAGATTTGCCGCCATGGGGTATGCCGTCCTCGCGCTGGATGACGATGTTGCTGGTGCGGACGACCTGCAGCGGGGGATTTCTTCGCCCGCTTTTGTCGAGCGCGTCCGTTGGGGTTGCGCGCTGGCGAAGGTGGCGCGCAATCTTGATGGCATGGACCCCGACCGCATCTTTGCATGGGGCGAGGGTCTAGGCGGTGGAGTCGCGCTGGCGGTTTCTGCTCTGGACGAGCGGGGTCTCGCCTGCACGGCGGTTGCCAATCCGCTTCCTGGCGGCCTCGAGGCGCTGTCGTCTCGGGTGCGCGGATCGGTGCTCATGGGCACATCGCTCATGGATACCGTGAGCGATCCCAAGGATCAGTTTGCCGTATTCAACGGTCTTGAGTGTGACCGGAGACATATCATCTATGCCAAATACGCTCACGAGCGCATCAATGCGTTCGAAAACGAAGTCGTCGACTTTTTTAACCAAACGTTCTACTCGTGTTCTTTGGCCTAGACGGCCTGGACACTGCCAACAAGAGTGGGCGGCATAGGGCTGCCCACCAGACAACTAAGGAGATTCTTGTGGCAACTCAGAAATTCACCGGCGTTATCCCTCCCGTCGTTGTTCCCGATACCGAAGACCACCAGCTCGATGTTGCCTCCTTTGAGCGCAGCATCAACCGCATGATCGATGCCGGCGTCGATGGCTTGTTCTTCCTGGGCTCCTCGGGCGAGGTCGTCTTCTCCACCGACGAGCGTCGCCGTCAGATCATCTCCGAGGCCGTCCGTATCGTCGACCACCGCGTTCCCGTTCTGGTCGGCATCATCGACACCGAGACCGAGCGCATGATCGAGCACGGTAAGGTCGCTCAGGAGCTGGGCGCCGATGCGCTTGTCGCCACCTGCCCGTTCTATGCCCTGCAGGGCATGACCGAGGTCGAGGAGCACTTCCGCATCCTGCATGAGGAACTCGACCTGCCCATCTTCGCCTATGACATCCCCGTGTGTGTCCACACCAAGCTCCCGTGGAAGCTCCTTGCCAAGCTCGGTGCCGAGGGCGTTCTGGCCGGCGTCAAGGATTCCTCGGGTGATGACATCTCGTTCCGCTACCTCGTTCAGGAGAACGAGAAGAACGGCCATCCGATGAGCATCCTCACCGGTCACGAGGTTGTTGTCGACGGCGCCGACCGAGGTGGGGCCGGCGGTTGCGTGCCGGGTGTCGCCAACCTTGAGGCCGCGGGCGTCGTGGGGGCGGGGAAGGGCGCTCAGGCTGGTGACTGGGCTACCGTCAAGGCCGAGCAGGATCGCCTCAATGAGATTTCGCACATTTGGGATGTCACCTCGGGCGTCCAGGGCTATGCCGGTGGCGTCGGCGCCTTCAAGACCGCTATGAACCTCATGGGCATCTTCGACAGCCCGACCATGCCGCGCCCGGTGAAGGCCATGACCGGCGAGAACGTCGAGGCGATTAAGAAGGTCCTCCAGGACAACGGTCTCCTGTAAAGCTTCCCCGGGCACCCGACCTCGCCGTTCAACCGTGCGGCCATGACCCATTAGATCAATGGTCACACGGTTTCTTGGCGATCTCGGGCACCTGGAAAACCTTTTCCGCGCTGTGACGGCTAGCCTGACGGCGCATTTCCTGTAGTTGTTTTTTATCTCCTAAGGAGAGCGACATGGAGAACAAGTACGTCTGCTCTGTCGATATCGGCGGAACTAAGATCGCGACTGCCATCATGGAGTACCCGGCTGACGGTAGTGTGCCCCATCCTGTTTTTGAGGCCGAGGTTCCCACCGAGGCCCAAGAGGGCGGCGAGGCCGTCTTCCAGCGTATCGAGGCGTCCATCAAGGCTGCTCTCGAGGCGAATCCCGATGTCGAGGTCCTTGGCGTCGGTATCGGTGCCGCCGGCGTCGTCGATCCCAAGACGGGCGCCATCGCGTATGCCAACGAGATCATGCCCGGCTGGTCCGGTGTTCAGTTGGGGCCGCGCCTGCGCGAGGACCTCGGTCTTCCCGTTGCCGTTGTAGGCGACGTGCAGGCTCATGCTCTGGGCGAGGCCCACTGGGGCGTCGGCAAGGGCAAGTTCTCCGTCTTGTGTCTTGGCATCGGTACGGGCATCGGCGGCGCATATGTCGAGAACGGCCGCGTGATGCAAGGCTTCCATGGTGCTGCTGGCCATATGGGCCACATCGAGTGCTCGGCTGCCGCCGGTATTCCCTGCGCCTGCGGGCGTTCCGGCCATCTGGAGTCGGTTGCTTCGGGCACTTCCATTGGTCGTATGTACGATGAGCGCTTTGGTCGCGTCGACCCCAGCCGTCCTTCGGTCGGTCGCGATGTGAACGACCTGTGCCGTGCGGGCGACGCAAAGGCGACCGAGGTCATCCATGACGCCGGCTTTGCGCTGGGTGCCAGCTTGGGCTCGCTCGCTAACATCCTGGACCCTGAGGTCATCGTGCTTTCGGGCGGCGTGATTCACCAAGGTCCCGATTGGCGTTCACAGACGTGGAAGGACTCGGTGCACGAGGGCTATGCCAGCCAGGCGCTCGACCCGCTTCAGGACACGCCGATTCTCATCGGCTCTCTGGAGGGCGACGCGCCGCTCATCGGTGCTGCCGAACACCTTCTTGCGTCGTTGAAGTAAATATAACTACCAAGTGCGCCTTCTGAGGTGCCGCAGATTGACGTGAAAGAGGAGCGAAGCGTACTTCGGTACGCGAGCGACGGTTTGAACGTCAAGGTGCGGTGTCTCAGAAGGCTGTTTTGAGAAAGGTTGAGTCGAACATGACCGTTGATCCTTTGATCCAGTCCCTGAAGGGCAAGCTCGTCGTGAGCGTTCAGGCGTATATGGGCGAGCCGCTTCGTACGCCCGAGACCATGGCTCAAATGTCTCGCGCTTGCGAGCTCGGCGGCGCCGCCGCCATTCGCTGCCAGGGCCTTGCCGACATTGCCGCCATTAAGGGTCGCTGTGAGGTTCCCGTCATCGGCCTGTGGAAGGATGGGCACGAGGGCGTTTACATCACGCCGACGCTGCGTCACGCTCGCGCCTGCGTTGCTGCCGGTGCCGATATCGTGGCGATCGACGCCACCGATCGTCCGCGCCCCGATGGCAAGACGGTCGAGGATACCTTCCGTCCGCTGCACGAGGAGGGTGTGCTCCTGATGGCGGATTGTGCCACCATCGAGGATATTCGCCGTGCTGTTGATATGGGCTTTGACCTGGTATCCACCACGCTTTCTCACGGCGTCGCCGCCATCGACTGCACCATGGCCGATGGCCCCGATCTGCCGCTCCTGCGTCAGGCGACCGAGGAATTCCCCGGCCTTCCCATCATTTGCGAGGGTCGCGTGCATACGCCCGAGGAGGCTCGCGCCGCGATCGATGCTGGTGCCTGGGCCGTTGTCGTCGGCACCGCCATCACGCACCCCACGAGTATTACGAGTTGGTTCAAGGCTGCGCTTGAGGCGTAAGACAGGCCTCGTATCCGCTCGGGGCGGTATACTCATTTAAAGGCAATTGACCGCGCGGGATCCGGGTTGCTGGGTCCCGCGCTTGTTTTCGGGAGGCAACACATGCAAAAGGGAGATGCCATGGATGCGGCGGAGCGCTCGGAGCGCATCCCCGATATCGTCATCATCACCGGAATGTCCGGATCAGGCCGCACACAGGCCATGCACGTGTTCGAGGACATGGGCTATTTTTGCATCGATAACCTGCCTCCGCGTCTCATCGCCCAGCTTGCCGAGCTCGTCGGCATCAATACGGGCGTGGGCAGGCATCTCGCCGTCACCTGCGATTTGCGTAGCCAGGGACTGTTTGACGAGTTGCTCGATGCGGTCGCGGCGCTCGAAGAGCGCGAGATGAGCTGCGACATCGTGTTCCTGGAGGCTTCTGACGAGGTGCTGATTCGTCGCTACAGCGAAAATCGCCGCCGTCATCCCATTGCCAAGCCGGGGGAGACTACGGCCGATGCCATTCAGCGCGAGCGCCTTCAGCTGCAGGGCGTGCGCGACCGAGCCGATATGATTATCGACACGAGCCGTCTGCGTACCTCTGCGCTGCGCAACAAGCTACGTATGGCATTTTCCGAGCTGTCCGACCAGCAGCTCATGGACGTCCACGTGTTCTCGTTTGGCTTTAAGCACGGCATGCCCGTCGAAGCGGATATTATGATCGACGTCCGCTTCCTGCCCAATCCGTTCTACGATCCCGAGATGCGCACGATGACCGGTCTCGATAAAAAGGTCTCCGATTTTGTTCTGGACCATCCCAAGACGCAGGAGTTTTGGAAGGCTTGGACACAGCTGCTCGATACGGTCATGCCCGGTTATATCGCGGAGGGTAAGCCGCAGCTTTCTATCGCCATCGGCTGCACGGGCGGCCAGCACCGCAGCGTTGCCATTGCCGAGGCCACGGCACGTTATTTGGAAGGCGCTCAGTATCATGTGAGCATCTCCCACCGCGACCTGTCGCGCGCCAACACGAAGGCATAGGCCTGCATGTCGTTTACCGCTGAGGTGCGCGACGAGCTTGCGCGCTGCGAACCCGAATGTGAATACTGCGACTTGTCGACGCTTGCCGCCCTCACGCGCGTGAGCGGTACGCTCTCGCTTACCGGCTCTGGGCGGTATCGTTTGACGGTTGCGACTGAGACGGGAGCCGTCGCGCGCACGATGATCACGCTGACGCATCGTATCCTTAAGCTCAAAACGGAGTTCACCGTCCGTAAATCTGTATTGCATAAGGTTCGAAACTACCTCATCACCTTGCCTGATCAGCCAGACCTGGATAAGGCCTTGGTTCTGCTGGGTATCCTCGAACGTAGGGGAGGACTTGTCGCCGGCGTGCCCCGACATATCGTTGCCCGTCCTTGCTGTAGACTTGCCTATATCCGCGGCGCGCTCATCGCGGGCGGCTTCGTGGCCGATCCACACGGCGATTTTCATTTGGAGATTGCTGTGCAGGGCGAGCAATATGCCAAGGGGCTTTGCGATCTGTTGGAGCAGATTGGGGTCCATGCTCGTGTTAATGCACGGCGGGGGTCATATGCCGTGTACATTAAGAGCGCCGAGGAAATCGAGCATCTATTAAAGCTCATTGGTGCCAAGCGCAGCGTTGCCGAGATTGAGGAGGCGCGCGCGGTCAAGTTGGTTAAGAACGATGTGAACCGTCGCGTGAACGCCGAGCTCGCCAACCAGACCAGAAGCGCCGGTGCCGCCCAACATCAGCTTGCGCTTATCGATGAGCTCGAGCAGCGTGGCCTTCGCGATGCGCTTCCGGATGCCTTGGCGGTCTTTTGCGACCTGCGCGAGCACTACCCCGATCTGTCGCTGCGTGATTTGGGGGAGATGGCTGACCCTCCCTTGTCGAAGTCAGCCCTCTACCATCGTGTTTTACGGCTTGAAAAGCTCATTGAAGCAAACAGGTAGTTTGAAGTAACGACTTATATATGGATTTAGCTGCTATTTTAGTCTTTAAAACGTTTTAACGTAAATTTGATTTTCAATTTCGAGCATTCTCGTGAAATTCAAGTCAAAAAAAAGGTATATTAGGCGAGTGGTTAGTTTGTGGGCCTCAACGGCGGGCGCTGTAGCTCGCGGGGGCCTTACGAAAGGAGACACAATGGCAGTAAAGGTTGCTATTAACGGCTTCGGTCGCATCGGTCGTCTGGCTTTCCGTCAGATGTTCGGTCATGAGGGCTCCGAGATCGTCGCTATCAACGACCTCACCTCTCCCGATATGCTCGCTTACCTGCTGAAGTACGACTCCACGCAGGGCAACTATGCTCGCGATCACGAGGTCGTTGCTGGCGAGGATTCCATCACCGTTGACGGCAAGGAGATCAAGATCTACAAGGAGGCCGACGCTAACAACCTGCCTTGGGGCGACCTCGACGTCGACGTCGTTCTCGAGTGCACCGGCTTCTACACCAGCAAGGCTAAGGCTCAGGCCCACATCAACGCTGGCGCCAAGAAGGTCGTCATCTCCGCTCCGGCCGGCAGCGATCTGCCCACCATCGTGTACAACGTCAACCATGAGACGCTGACCGCTGAGGACAACATCATCTCCGCTGCTTCCTGCACCACCAACTGCCTCGCCCCGATGGCCAAGGGTCTGAACGACTTCGCTCCCATCGTGTCCGGCATCATGACCACCATCCACGCCTTCACCGGCGACCAGATGCCGCTCGACGGCCCGCAGCGCAAGGGCAACTTCCGTCGCTCCCGCGCCTGCTCCGAGAACATCGTCCCGAACACCACGGGCGCTGCCAAGGCCATCGGCCTGGTTCTCCCCGAGCTCAACGGCAAGCTCATCGGTGCCGCCCAGCGCGTCCCGACGCCGACCGGCTCGCTGACCAACCTCTACGCCGTCGTTGACAAGAAGGTCACCGTCGACGAGGTCAACGCTGCCATGAAGGCCTACGCTGAGACCATCCCCGAGACCTTCGCCTACAACGAGGACCAGATCGTCTCCCGCGACATCGTCGGCGAGACCCACGGCTCCATCTTCGCCGCCACTCAGACCATGTGCTCTGACCTCGGCAACGGTCAGACCCTCGTTCAGGTCACCTCTTGGTACGACAACGAGAACTCCTACACCTCTCAGATGGTCCGCACCATCAAGTACTTCGAGAAGTTCGTTGCTTAATTTAGCTTTTAGCGAATAGCTCGTTGAGCGTCTAAAGAAGGGCGCGGCCTTATAGGGCTTACACCCTAGGGTCGCGCCCTTTTTATAAGAAATCGTCTGCCGTAATGGGAGGCAGACACGTACGAAAGGTAGAAGCAAACATGGCCTTTACCAAGAAGACCGTCCGCGACATCGATGTCGACGGAAAGCGCGTTCTCGTCCGCGTTGACTTTAACGTGCCTATCAAGGATGGCGTCGTTGGCGACACCACCCGTATCAAGGCTGCCCTGCCCACCATCAACTACCTCGTTGAGCACAACGCTCGCGTCATCCTCATGAGCCACCTCGGCCGTCCCGAGGGCACCGGCTTCCAGCCCGAGCTGTCCCTCGAGCCCGTCGCCAAGAAGCTCGCTGAGCTCTCTGGTCTCGACGTTGCCTTTGTCGCCGACACCTACGGCGAGAAGGCTGCTGAGGCTGTCGCCGCCGTCGAGCCGGGCAAGGTCCTCGTTCTCGAGAACGTCCGTTTTGACAAGCGTGAGAAGAAGAACGATCCCGAGATCGCCAAGAAGCTCGCTTCCTATGGTGACGTCTTCGTTCTCGATGCCTTCGGCACCGCTCACCGCGCCCAGGGTTCCGTCGTGGGCCCCGCCGCTTACCTGCCTGCCGTCGCCGGCTTCCTGCTCGAGAAGGAGGTCGACACGCTGACCGGCATCTTCGCCGAGCCCGAGCGCCCCTTCGTCGCCATCGTCGGCGGTTCCAAGGTTTCCTCCAAGATCGGCGTTCTCGATCACCTCATCGACTCTGCTGACACCCTGATCATCGGTGGCGGTATGGCCTACACCTTCTTCCTGGCTCAGGGCCTGTCCGTCGGTCAGTCCCTCAAGGAAGAGGACTGGGTCGAGCGCGCTGGCGAGATGCTCAAGAAGGCCGAGGAGAAGGGCGTCAAGATCCTGCTCCCCATCGACAACCGCGTTGCCGATCATTTTGGCGAGGACGCTGTCCCCGAGGTTGTCGCTTCCGACGCTATCCCCGACGATCGTGAGGGCATGGACATCGGCCCCAAGACCGAGGAGCTCTACGCCGAGGCCGTCAAGGGCGCCAAGACCGTGTTCTGGAATGGCCCCATGGGCGTCTTCGAGTTCGACAACTTTGCTCACGGCACCCAGGCTATCGCCGAGGCTGTCGCCGAGGCCGACTGCACCTCGATCATCGGCGGTGGCGACTCTGTCGCAGCTGTCAACAAGTTCAACCTGGCCGACAAGATGAGCTGGATCTCCACCGGTGGTGGCGCTTCCATGGAGCTCGTCGAGGGTAAGGCCCTGCCCGGAGTGGAGGCGCTTCTCGATGCCTAATCGCACCCTTCTTATCGCTGGTAACTGGAAGATGAACAACGACGTCGCCGAGGCTGCCAAGCTCGCCGACGAGCTGGCTCAGGCTCTGCCCGAGGTTCCGGCTGGCGTCGAGGTGCTCGTCTGCCCTCCGACCATCGACATCACCACGGTTCATGACCGCATTCAGGCTGCCCCCATCGCCCTCGGTGCACAGAACGTGTACTGGGAGGCCAAGGGTGCCTTCACCGGTGAGTCCTCTTGCGACATGCTCAAGTCCGCTGGCTGCACCTACTGCATCATCGGTCACTCCGAGCGTCGCGACTACTTCCACGAGACCGACGAGGACCAGAACAAGAAGGCTAAGGCTCTCGTTGCCGCCGGCCTTGTTCCCGTCTTCTGCTGCGGCGAGTCCCTCGAGGTCCGCGAGGCTGGCACCTATGTCGAGCACGTCGTGAACCAGGTCAAGGCTGGCCTTGCTGGTCTTGAGATCACCTGCCCCAAGCAGGTCGTCGTCGCCTACGAGCCCATCTGGGCCATCGGCACCGGCAAGACCGCTACCGCCGAGGC
>CAJJZO010000054.1 GCA_905197585.1 uncultured Collinsella sp. | reverse complement strand
ACAACATTCCCTTATACACCCCCCACCCTTTACCCCACTATTTGGGGCCGGGTTTAATTGAGTACCCGCTATTTGGGCACTATTTTATGCCCGTCCCCAATGATTGCCCAGCCCAGCAAAAAGGGGCGCGACCGCAATGGTCACGTCCCCTTAACATCAACTATGTACCGCTCGGCCCTTAAGCCAGCTTTGCTCCGACGATCTTTGCCGCGGCAGGCTTATCGAAGTTGCCGCCGGTGGCCTTGCCGAGTGCACCCATAACCTGGCCCATCTGCTTCTTGGACGTGGCACCCAGCTCGGCGATAACCTGCTCGATCAGGGCCTCGAGCTCCTCACCCGAAACCTGCGCGGGCAGCAGGCTCTCCAGAATCTTGACCTGCTCGGTCAGGTTGTCGGTACGCTCTTGGTCGGTACCGGCCTTGATGGACATCTCCAACGTCTCGCTCGTCTGCTTAATCAAACGCTTGATCATGCTGTTGACGTCTTCCTCGGTCACATCGCGGCGCTCGTTAACCTCGATATTCTTCACCTCGGCCTTAACCTGGCGAATGATGGACAGGCGAACCTTGTCCTTGGCCTTCATGGCCGCAATCATTTCTTTCTGCAGCTCTTCGTTGGTCATCTGCAAATCCTCTCTAATCGCGGGGGCGGTGCTCGCGCGAGCACCGCCCCATGATTACTCAGTCGTCGACGAATCGTCGGTCGAGCTCTTGGTGACGCCCTTCAGACTCACGTTATAGGGTACGTCCTTGGGCATGGGGTTGACGGTAATGTCGGCGTCCTTCTTGTACTGCTCCAGCCACTCGCTGTATGCAGTACTGGCCGCCTGCGTCTTCACCACGTTGGAGACGTACTTCTTGATGGCCTTGGGCACCTGGTTGATGTCATCGACCTGATTATCGACATGGAAGTAGTCGGTGCACTTGATGATGTGGTAGCCATAGGTCGACTCGACGACTTCGCTCACGTCGCCCTTGTTGAGCCCCTCGAGCGCCGTCTGGTAGCTGTCGACGAAAGTGGTGAGCTTATCCCAGCCCACATCGCCCTTCTTCTCCTTGGAACCGGTGTCCTCGGAGTACTGCTCAACGGCGTCCTCAAAGCTCAGCTCACCGGAGTTGATCTTGTCCAGGCACTCCTGTGCCTTGGCCTTGGCGGCAGCCTTGTCCTCGTCGGAAGCGTCGGAATCAACCTTGATCAGGATGTTCGACGAGCGGCGAGCATCGTTGTAGTTAGACAGGTTCTCGTTGATGTAATCGACGATCTCGCTGTCCTTGGGCTTGCTGGTGGGCGCCACGGCATCCTTGAGTTTCTGTTGCGCCAGACTCTCCTTGAGCGAGTCCTTGTAGGTGTCCTCGGTATAGCCGTAGGTTTTGAGGGTCTTCTTAAAGGCCTTGGCACCGCCCGCGCTCTTGCACGCGTCCTTCCAAGCCTTCTCGACCTCCTCATCCGACACCGTCACGCCGTTCTCCTTCTGTGCCTGTTGAAGCAGAATCTGCTGCGTGTAGGAGTCGATGAGCTGCTTGCGGTACTTCTTGGGCGTGAGGTCGTTGTCAACCAGATACTGCGCCCAGTCCTTGTCCTTGGTGTAGCCGTAGGACGTGCGCATGCTCATGATCTGCTTGGTCACGGTGTCCTCGGTGAGGTTGGTGCCGTTGATAGTAGCAGCAACACCGCCGGTCAGCTTGTAGCCCGAGGTGTCCTCGGCCTGCGACATAAGGCCGGAGCACGCCATGGCCGAGACGGAAAGCAGCATCGCCAGCACGCCGATGACCACCAGGACGATCTTGACGGTCTTAGACACGTACGTCTTGCGCTGCTTCTTGCGAGAGCTGGAGGCAGCGCGGGCCTGCTGCTCGGGCGTCGGCGCGGCCTCGGAGTTCTTTTTCTTATTTGCCATAGTTGGCCTTTCGCATAACGAATCGAACAAACGCCATTGTGTCACAACGCGGACCCCGCGGCACACCTGGCACATGGGGGACAAGTTAATCTGCACCATTTTGGTGCAAAGGGGACAGCTCTGGCAGCCGGCACCTTAGAAGTGACGGCGGATGGCGTCGACCATGCCCTGGGGCGTGGTCTGGCCGAGCACGTCGGCTGCGGCATCGGCGCCCATAAAGATGTTCATGAGTGCCTGCAGGGCCTCGACCTGGCCGCCCGGCTCGGCAATACCCAAATTGATGACGATCTGCGCCGGCACCGGAGCGCCCATGCCAGCCATAGCGTTAAATGTCACGGGCGCGGCGGGCTTCACCACCGCGATATAGGGCTTGGCCACAAACCCCGGATCGGTATGCGGAATGGCAATGTTTGCCGCCGGCATGGCAAGGCCCGTGGGATAGGCATCCTCGCGCGTGAGAACGGCGTCGAGCCAACCGTCGGCAATGTAGCCACGTGGTGCAAGCTCGCCCTCGAGCCGCGCAAACACCTCATCCGGCGTCGCACACTCCCAATCAAAAAACACCAGCTCAGGCGTAAACAGCGCTTCGTTATCCGCCATGCGCTCACCTCTCTCACCTAGCCATCGGGGACGTTCTTAAATGACTAGTCGTTAAAGAACGTCGCAGGTGACTACCCAAAACAAAAGGTGGCCACGCGCGCCTTGGCGCCAATGACCACCCTGACTACTCGGCTAAATTGTACTGTGCGCCGCTAGCCGCGAGGCGCGTCAATTGCGACCTTGCCGCTCTCCAGCACGTGGACGCGGCCGTCGGCGAGCATTTGCACGACCTCGGGATACAGCACGTGCTCAATCGCGTGGATGTGCTCCTCGAGCGTGTCGACATCCCAACCTTCCTCGACAGCCAGCGCGCGCTGGGCGATGATGGGGCCGTTGTCGTAGATCTCGTTGGCAAAGTGCACGGTCACACCGGTTACCTTGACGCCGCGCGCAAAGGCATCGTCGATCGCATGCGCGCCGGTAAAGCTCGGCAGCAGTGCCGGATGCAAGTTGACCACGCGGTTGGGAAACGCCGCCAGCAGCGGCGTGTGCACCATGCGCATGTAACCGGCCATGACCACATATTCGCAGCCGCGCTCGAGCAGCTCGTGCGCGATGATCTCGTCGGCGGCGATGGGGTCGGCATAGACATCCTTGGACAGCGTGAGCGTCTGGATGCCCGCGCGCTCAGCGCGCTGCAAACCCTTAGCCGAAGGACGGCTCGACACCACAAGCTCAATCGAAGCGTTGAGCTTGCCGGCGGCGATCAGATCGATCAGCGCCTGCAGGTTGGTACCCGAACCGCTGATGAGCACACCGATCTTGAGCGGCTCGGCCGTATCGGTGCCGGTCGGACGGGTGTAGGGCACAAAGCCCAGGCCCTCGGCAGCAGCCATCTGCTCGTTAGCGCTCATCGGAGTACACAACCTTACCGGAACCCTCGACGCACTCGCCCACGCGAAACGGCTTCTCGCCCAGCGCGACCAGGGCCTCGGTCACGGCAGCCTCGTCCTCGGGGGCGACGATCAGGCACAGGCCAACGCCCATGTTGAAGGTCTTGCATGCCTCGTTGGGCGCGAGCTCGGCCTGGCGCGACACGTAGGTGATGACGGGCGGAACGTCCCAACCCATCTCGGCGCCGTTGCGGGTGACCACGGCGTCGACGTCGTCGGCGAGCGCGCGGTTGAGGTTCTCGGTGATGCCGCCGCCGGTGATGTGGGCGATGGCGTGCACCGGAGCGCCACCGCGCAGCAGCTCCAGAATCGGCTTGACATAGATGCGCGTGGGGGCCAACAGGGCGTCTGCCAGCGATGCGCCGCCGAGTTCCTCGAGCGGACGGCTCAGCTCCTCGGCCTTAGCGGCGGCCTCGGGCGTGCCCGGCTTAATACCGTCGACGCCAATGACCTTACGCACGAGCGAGTAGCCGTTGGAGTGCACGCCGGTGGAAGGCAGGCCCAGGATCACGTCGCCGGGGCGGACGTTCGCAGGGTCGAGCATCTTGGGACGGTCGACGACGCCCACGGTAAATCCGGCAAGGTCGTAGTCGGCAGGAGCCATGACGCCGGGGTGCTCGGCCATCTCGCCGCCCACGAGCGCGCAGCCCGCGAGCTTGCAGCCGTCGGCCACACCCTTGATGATCTTTGCCATGTGCTCGGCCTCGATGTGGCCGATGGCAACGTAGTCCAGGAAGAACAGCGGCTCGGCGCCCGAAGCCAAAATGTCATTGACGCACATGGCGACCAGGTCCTGGCCCACCGTCTCGTGACGGTCCATGATCTGGGCGAGCACGAGCTTGGTGCCCACGCCGTCGGTGCCGCTGATCAAGATCGGGTCTTCCATATCCTTGAGCGCGGCGGCCGAGAACAGGCCACCAAAGCCACCGATGCCGCCGATAACCTCGGGGCGGTTGGTGTCCTTGACCATCTGCTTAATAGCGTCGACGGCGCGGCCGCCCTCGGCGGTATCGACGCCGGCGTCCTCGTACGTCACATGCTTGCTGTCGCTCATCTGAGCCTTCCTCTCCCACTACCGTGGCGCCGCGCGGGCGCCAAACGGTGCTCATAGTTGCGTTCATTTCGGCGCGTGCCATAACAGCACGCGCCGTCATATCAACAAAACAGCAGGTAAAACCTACCAAAATAAACCTGTCCCCACATGGCAGATTTTAGGCCTCGCCGTGCTCCTCTTCCCAGCTGCGGTCGTCGTATTTCTCGACCACGGCGTCGTCGTCAAAGTGCAGCGGCTTGTCCAGGTTGCGGGGCTTAAAGCCCTCCATAAACTTGTCGCGGCCAAAGCTCTCGGGAATCGCCACGGGGTAGCGTCCGGTAAAGCACGCATCGCAGTAACCGCCCTTGGGCATGACCTTCAGCAGGCCCTCGACCGAAAGGAAGGCCAGCGAATCGGCGCCAATGTACTCGCAGATCTCGTCGACCGTCTTGTTGGCGCTGATAAGCTGCGACTGCACGTCGGTATCGATACCGTAGAAGCACGGCCAGATGACCTCGGGCGAGTTGATGCGGATATGAATCTCCTTGGCGCCGGCGTTGCGCAGCATCTTGACGAGCTGCACCATGGTGGTACCGCGGACGATGGAGTCGTCGATGACGACTAGGCGCTTGCCTTCGATGTTGTCGCGCAGCGGGTTGAGCTTCATACGCACGCCCATGGCACGCAGCTCCTGCGTAGGCTCGATAAACGTACGGCCCACATAGCGATTCTTGATGAGGCCCTCGCCAAAGGGAATGCCGCTCTCGTGCGAATAGCCCTCCGCGGGCGGCAGGCCGGAGTCGGGCACGCCGATGACCAGGTCGGCCTCGACGGGCTCCTCATGTGCCAGCTGACGACCCATGTCATAGCGGCAGGCGTAGACGCTCTTGCCGTTCATGATGGAGTCGGGGCGAGCGAAGTAGACCTGCTCAAAGATGCAGTTAGCAGGCTCTTCGGCGGCAGGCACGCCTTGCTCGGACACAAGGCCCTCGGCGCTGATGCGCAAAATCTCACCGGGACGGACGTCGCGGACGTACTCGGCGCCCACAATGTCGAGCGCACAAGTCTCGGAGGCGACGACCCAGCCGCCGGCGCGGGTGACATGGGTGGTGGCGTCGACCGTCGCGGCGCCGTCCTGCGACGGCAGTTGCGAAACGGATGCGACATCGGCCTGGTCCAGACCCTCGTCCACCAGCTTGCCCAGCACGAGCGGGCGAATGCCGTGCGGGTCGCGGAATGCGTAGAGCGCCTGCTCGTTGATGAGCGTCATGGCGTAGCCGCCGCGCACGAGCTCCATGGTCTTGCGAATGCCCTCGCGCAGATGGCCTGTACGCTGAGTAAAGTAGCCGATGAGTTTGGTCGCGACCTCGGAATCCGAGTTGGAGAGGAATGGCACGCCCAGCTCGATAAGCTGGCGGCGCAGCTCGTCGGTGTTGACGAGGGTGCCGTTGTGCGCGAGCGCGATAATGACGCTATTGATGGTAGAGAGGTGCGGCTGAGAGGCTTCCCAGCTCTTGGCGCCGGCGGTGCCGTAGCGCACATGACCCACGGCCAGCTGACCGGAGAGCGTCGACAAGTCGGCATTGGAGAACACGCGGTCGAGCAGGCCCAGATCCTTGCGGACCATAACTGTACCGCCGTCACCAACGGCGATTCCCGCCGATTCTTGGCCGCGATGCTGCAGTGCACGCAGGCCAAAGTACGTCAGTCGAGCCACGTCGCGATCGGGCGCCCAGACACCAAAAACGCCGCATTCCTCATGCAGCTGGTCAGAGTCCGGATCATACGTCGACATGGCGTTCACCTGTCCCGCGGCACGCTCGGCCGCGCGGATGGTTTCTTGAGACATGGCATCCCCTCAGAGCCTCGTATTTTGGCGTTACCCGCCTTATTATACGCACGGCGCGACGCGCTCCCCCGCGCATGAGCAGCGCTTTTTAAAAGCCCACCGAGCTTATTATCCGTTTTGCGACCAAACATTTTATTGGGTAGTCCACTCTCAGGGGCAACGGCCTCGAAGACTTCCCGTGCGCCGTGTCTCGCCCGCGCTAGGGGCTACATTGTTGCAATTGGGACGTTCGTCCTGTCTTTTAGCTGGTCGTCGGCGTATCCTTGTAGGCTACTACAAGACGAGAAAGGTAGCGTATGGATCGAAATCAACTCGACCCCAGTGTCCCCAGCACCACGGAGGCCAAGAAGATCCCCCTTATCATCAAGGTCTACGCAGTCCTGTGCACCCTATCTGGCGTGGGCACGCTCCCGTCAGTCGCCGTCTTTATGTGGCAGGTCATCACCGCACTCATTAACGGCAACGTCGCCGCTAAGCTCGGTGATAACACCCTAGTCGCGGTTGGCCTTATCGTCGCCGGCATTATGCTCTCGGCGGCAAGCGCGATCATCTTGATCGTCTTTGGCCTGGACCTCATCAAGGACCAGCGGCGCAATGCCGCCCGCCTGTCTTACGTCCTCATCGCATTTACCGTCGTGGAGCTTTTAGTTGACGTGATGCTCCAGGGCATCGGACCCTTCCTGCTGCGCCCCGCCGTCCAGCTTGTCATCCTCATTGCGCTGTCGGCCACCGTCGACCCCACGCTACGCCAGGAGCGCGAACTGCAGCGCCGTCTGCAAGAGATGCTCGACCGCGATGCCGCCGCCGAGGGGATGCTCGGCCGCGACGAAACCGGCGAGGGCTACATCAAGCTCAACTACTTCAACCTGTTCTGGGTATTCTTCGTCTGCAGCGTGTTAGGTCTCATTCTCGAGGAAGTCTGGCATATGGTCGTCGTCGATCCCGGCGTCTATCAGGACCGTGCCGGTATGCTATTTGGCCCCTTTAGCCCCATCTACGGATTTGGCGCGGTGCTCATGACCATGGCGCTCAACCGCTTCTATAAAAAGAATCCTCTGATCATTTTCCTGGTAAGTGCCCTGATCGGCGGCGCTTTCGAGGTGTTTGTAGGCTGGTTTATGCAGACCTCATTTGGCGTGGTGTCGTGGAGCTATTCACACATTAGGCTATTCGGCATGCCCGATCCCATCGCGGTATTGACCGGGGGACGCACATGCACGCCGTTTGCCTGCATGTGGGGCCTGGGTGGCCTCATCTGGATCAAGGTCTTGCTGCCGCGCCTGCTTAAGCTCATCAATATGATTCCATGGAAACGCCGCTACTCTGCTACCGTCATCCTGACCGCCGTCATGTTGATCGACGGCGTCATGACGTTGCAATCGCTCGACTATTGGTATCAGCGCGTCAACGGAACCGTTCGAAATATTCCCGTCGCACAGTTCTATGACAAGCATTTCGATAACGAATATATGGAGAACCGTTTTCAGAGTATGACCATGAGCCCCAAGGACGCCACAGGGTTGTAGCAAACGCCAGAGCAAAATAGCTCAAACACATCAAAGCCCGCTGGCAGATCTACATGAACTGCCAGCGGGCTTTCGCTATAGACAGACTCGGATTGCCGACGAGGCCTTACGCCTCGCGCTCGACCTCGCTCACGCACTCGTTCTTGATGGTGCCGACGAGCGACTGCAGCGCATCGACCACATGCGGGCGAATGTCTCCGCCAATGAGCACGAGCATGATGTCGTCGCCCACGGTAAGCTCGCCGCTCGCCAGCCACACGCGCACATAGCCGATACCCGGCATCGTGCGCGTCGCCTCGATAGCGGCCTGCACCTTTTCGGCATCGAAGCCAAACACCATGCCGCCCACCTTGTGGCCTGGCGCCACGCCATCGGTCTCGACTCCGCGCACTTCGGCCTTAGGCGTCGCACGCACCACGCCGTTGTGCGTCAGGTACATCCCACAATCAGCCGCCGAAGCATCGGCCTTGGCTTCGCGCAGCCAAGCATCAACCGAAGGCATCGATTTGCCGTTCTCAAGCATCATTTCTCCTTTTGATTTCCAGGGTAGTCTTTTTGGGACGGGGCTCCCGGACACTTTATTCCTCGACCGGCGTGAGTACCATGACGGCGCGCGTATTGCTAAATGACAGCGAACGGCAGGTCACAAGCGTTACGACCTTGGTTGCCGAAGCGGCACGATCGGTGGCATCGCTCGCCACGGCAGAGGCACCGTCGAGCATCTCGGACAGATAATTCTTCAGTCCGTCATCGCCCTCAAAGTTGGGCGTGCGCGCCTTGGCATACGTGTCCTCGACCACCTTGGTCGCCAGCGGACGCAGCTTATACGTTGCATCGCGCGTGATGTAATACACGTACTCGATGCTATCGAACGTCGCTTGGTCGGTGGTGTCCGAAATCACGTTGAACATCGACCCATCGTTCATATGGTGGCCGTAGATCGTGGTCTGCTGATCCACCATGCCCGGCGCGGTGTCGTCGCTATCCAAGAAGATGGCACCGGACGCGTTAGCCGTACCGTCAAACAGCGTGTTGAGGTATTTGGAGTTGTTGTTGGTCTGCACGACGGGATAGTTGATGTTGGTGCCGGGCGCATAAATCCAACCCACAACCTCGGGATTCGTCTGGGCAAGTGCATCAAAATCGATAATCGGCACGCCGCTGGCGTCCTGATCGCTTATATATTGCTTCTCGATTTTCTGATACGAATCGCTCGCCTGCTTATAGCCAATCTGAGCATTAATAAAGATAGCGGCGGCGGCGACAATCAGACCGATGCCCACGATGATGAGCAGAATGGGAATAATGGAGCGGCGCTTTTTGCGCGGCGGCTCGGTGTAATCCGACGGCGCGGCATGCGATGAAGACCGGGGCGGTTTTTTAGCGGTGCTATAAGACGAAGGACGATATGCGGCCGGCGCGTCCTGTCGACGATGCGTCGCCGGTGTCACGGGACGCGGCGCGCGCGGCTGCTGAGGAGAGGATGTCCGACCCTGCTGTGCCGCACGGGCAGCACCCGGCTTCGACGGATCGGGAATCTGAGAAGCCTTGAATCGTTTTCCCTGATAGTCGGACATGGCTCTCCTTATACTGCGGTGAAACGGCGGAACGCCTAGGCGTCGGCCATCTCCTGCTTCATCTTCTCGATAACCTTGCGGTACTCGGGGTCGCATGCACCCAGAATCTGCATGGCATAGATGGCAGCATTCTTGGCACCGTTGATGGCAACGCAGGCCACGGGCACGCCCGAAGGCATCTGCACCATCGACAGCAGCGAATCCATACCGCCCAGGTCACTCGTCTTCATAGGCACGCCGATAACCGGCAGCGGCGTAAAGGCAGCCACGACACCGCCCAGGTGAGCAGCCTTGCCGGCGGCGGCGATAATCACTTTGATACCGCGATCGGCAGCAGTCGAAGCCCACTCGTGGACCTTCGCCGGCGTGCGGTGTGCGCTCGCGATCACGAGCTCATAGGGCACACCCAGCGCCTCGAGCTCGGCGGTGCAACCTTCCATAACGCCCAGATCGGACTTGGAGCCCATGATGATCCCGACAACCGGCTTTTGATCTGCCATAAACAAAGACCTCCTGTTGAGAACGGCGACGCGGCGGATCCGCGACCCTTAACTACTGAGAGTAGTATAGCTGCTCCCGTCCCTGCGGTCTTTGTGGCGCGGAAGGGGGGGGGGGGGGGGGGGAAAAAAAAAAAGAGAGGGGGTCGAGGGGTGGCAGAAATTAACTACAGGCTCGCCCCCCCCGCCCCCCGCC
>CAJJZO010000053.1 GCA_905197585.1 uncultured Collinsella sp. | reverse complement strand
CAGCTTTTTCAGGTGCGCATGCACGGTGGACGGCGACCGCAGTCCCATCTCTGCACCAATCTCACGCACCGAAGGCGGATAGCCGTGTTCGAGGGAATAACTGCTTATATAATCCAGTATCTGCTGTTGTTTGGCGGAAATCTTCTTCATTTTCGGCACTCCTCGCTGTTTCCGTCGGAACATACGTTCGTAATTTTATCCTTATTATACCGCAATCCGCTGCAATAAGCAAACATTAGTTTGCATAAACCTGAACGAATTTTCCGTGTTAATCGACACTATTCTTTAATTTATCCGGTTTTCTGCCGCCGTGTTGAAAAATAACGCAGTTTCGTCACCGCATTGCTTGTATTTTACATGATTTTGTTATATCATATAAACAGCAAAAGTATTGATTATTGCGGCGCAGCCGCATTCTGCCTTAACTCGCACGGAGGTTTTTATATGACCTTCAAGACCGATCTCGGATATATCGACATTACCAACGAGGTGCTGGCCGGCATTGCGGGCTATGCGGCATCCTCCTGCTTCGGTGTCAAAGGCATGACCATCCGCTCCATGTCGGACGGACTGGCACACCTGCTCGGACTGGAAAACCAGTCGCGCGGCGTAAAGGTCACGGTCGTGACCGGCACGAACGGCAAGACCACCACCTCCAACCTCATCGCCGACGCCGTTGCCGCCAGCGGCGCCACCGTGGTATGCAACCGCGCCGGCAACAACATGGAGCCGGGCGTGGTGGGCGCACTGCTCGAAGCGCGCAGCGGCCTCAAGCGAGCCGGTGGCGGCAAGCGCGTGGGCGTTTTTGAGTGCGATGAGCTTTACACCGTACGCGTCCTGCCCAAGCTCAAGCCGACGTACTTCGTGCTGCTCAACCTGTTCCGCGACCAGCTAGACCGCTACGGCGAGATCGACCATACCCAAGACGTCATTGCCCATGCGTTGGAGCTCTCTCCGACGACAACGCTCATCTACAACGCCGACGACCCGTTGTGTGCCTCGATTGCCGCGCGCGTTCCCAATGCAAGCATCGCCTTTGGCATCGACGGCGCCACCAACACCGAGTCCGACCGTATTAGCGACTCACGTTTTTGCTCAAAGTGCAACGCGCCGCTGGAGTATGACTACGTGCAATACGGCCAACTCGGCGCCTACCATTGCCCCTCGTGCGGTTGGGCACGGCCCGCACTGGTCCGCCGTGTGACGGGCGTGGAGCTCGGCTGCGACGGCTACGGCTTCGACCTGGTCTTTGGATCTGCGCCCGACGCGGCTGCCGTACACATCGCCACACGCTACAACGGCCTGTACATGGTCTACAACGTTGCCGCTGCATTCTTTGCCGCACATGAGTTAGGCGTGGATACAGCGCACCTGCAGCCCACGCTCGATGCCTACGTCCCCGCCGGCGGACGCATGGGCCGCTGGGATATCGCCGGCCGCACCGTCGAGGCCAACCTGGCTAAGAATCCCGTAGGCTTCGATCGACAAATCCAGTCCATCAAGACGGCAGGCGGCAGACTCTGCGCTTTCTTCCTCAACGATAACGATGCCGACGGCCACGATGTATCGTGGATCTACGACGTCGACTTTGAGCGCATTGCCGACACGCCGGGTCTTATCGCCTTTGCCGGAGGCACGCGCGCGCACGACATGCAGGTGCGCCTCAAGTACGCCGGCATCGATGCCGCGATTATCTCGGACGTCGCGCAGGCAATTGGCGCCGTGGCAGACGAGGCCGCCGATGACACCTTCTACGCCGTCGCCAACTACACGGCCTTCCCGCCGCTGGTCAAGGAGCTCGACGGGCTGAAAGGCGCCACCGCCGACGCTGTTGCCGGGCGCGCCGTAGCCCGTGCCGACGGCAGCGCTGTCCCCACGGATATTGCGCCGGTCGAGCTTTCGCGCCCGCTGCGCATCGTCTACCTGTATCCCGATGCCCTTAACCTCTACGGCGACGGCGGCAACGTTATCGCGCTCGAGCGCCGTTGCGCCTGGCGCGGCATTCCCGTGCGCGTGGACGAGGTCCGTATGGGCGAGTCACTCGATCTCACCGATGCCGATATCGTCATGATGGGTGGCGGCTCCGACCGCGACCAGCTAGCCGTGGCACACGAGCTGCTCGCCCAAAAAGACAAGGTCGCGGCCTATGTTGAGGATAGCGGCTCGCTGCTTGCCATCTGTGGCAGCTATCAGCTGCTCGGCCGTTCGTACTACATGGGCGACGATCGCATTGAGGGCCTGGGCGTCATTGCCGCCGAAACCGTACGTGGATCCGATCGCCTGATCGGCAACGTAGCCGTCAAAACCGATCTGGCACCTGAGCCCTTTGTGGGATTCGAGAACCATGGCGGCCGCACGCTTTTGGACGCCGATGCCACACCGCTCGGAACGTCCGTCGTCGCGGGCACCGGCAACAACGGCGACGATGGCCTTGAGGGTCTGATCTACAAGGGCGTCATCGGCACGTACCTGCACGGACCGGCACTGCCCAAGAACCCCGAGCTCGCCGACTGGCTGATCGCCCATGCCCTCGAGCGCCGTGGCGATGCACAGGCCGCCGCCCTGCTGCCGCTCAAGCCCCTCGACGGCACCTACGAGCACGCCGCCCACGACGCCGCCATGAAGCTCCTCCCCTAACGCCCCAACCACCACAAAGGGGACAGGCACCTTTGTGGTGGTTTTTCAGTTTGCCAACGATATGTGAACGGCTAAAAAAGTCTGCTATACTCTTTCCCGCTGTCCCCATCGTCTAGCGGCCAAGGACGCCACCCTTTCAAGGTGGATATCGCGGGTTCGAATCCCGCTGGGGGCACCACAGAATCTGAGCAGCCCGTTATCAATTCGGTAGCGGGCTTTTTGCTACCGATATGCCGGGATTCGAACCCGGCAGGGTGCGGATCCCGGCATCATCGCAAAGCCAGCGGGCAAAAAATAGCAAATATGAGTACTGTTACCATTTTAGTAACAGCGATTTCATGCCATCAGAAGGCGATTTAGACGCCAGGGGTCCTACGGCGGAAGAATTGCAAGCGTTTATCAGCTAAGTACTTGGACATATGTTGTGTAACACTGCATATTTTGCAAAAAGATAATGCTACAGGACTTGTGACAGTACTCATATTTGACGTTTTTTGCCCATAGCCCTTTATACCTAGGCAAATCGGCGGCAAAACGGGCTTCAAAGCGTCCTTCGCAAACAAAAACCGGGGCCCGCATGATGCGGACCCCGGCTCAATACCGTGACGATATGTCAGTTACGTCCTACACGTAGAACAGGATGTCGTCGTAGGTCGGGACCGGCCAGTAGTCGGCTGCCACGATCTCCTCCATGGCATCCACGGCAGCGCGCAGCGTATCCATAGCGGGAACGACCTCGTGCGCGTACACGTTGGCCTGCTCCTGACCATCGAGGCCCTCGGCCTTCTGATGCACGGCGTCGAGCGCCTTGATAGAGTCGTTGATGGTGGTGATGCCGTTGCAGAGCTTGTTGAGCGTGTTCTGCTCGCACTGCATGGCGGCCTCGGCACCGGCGGCACGAATTGTCTCAAGGCCCTTAGCGACCTTGGTGGCATAGGCGGTAATGACCGGGCGATAGGTACGACGTGCCTCGCGAACCATCGTGGTGGCCTCGATGTTCATGAGCTTGTTGTACTTCTCGAGCTTGCAGTCGTAGCGGCACTGGGCCTCGGCCTTGGTCAGGACACCCGTCTCCTCAAAGAGCGCAATGGCCTTATCGGAAACAAAGGCGGGCAGGGCGTCGGCCGTGGTCTTGTTGTTGGCAAGGCCGCGCTTCTCGGCCTCAACGGGCCACTCGTCGGAGTAGCCATCGCCGGAAAAGAGGATGCGCTGGTGGTCGGTCAGGACCTTCTTGCAGTACTCGAGCGCAGCGTCCTGGAACTCATCCTCGGGCGTACCCTCAAGCGCGTCGGCGAAGGACTTGAGCGACTTGGCCACGGCGGCATCGAGCACCAGGTTGGAGTCGGAGACGTTCTGCTCGGAGCCGCAGGCACGGAACTCGAACTTGTTGCCGGTGAAGGCAAACGGGGAGGTGCGGTTGCGGTCGGTGTTGTCCTGCATCAGCTTGGGCAGGGTATCGGCGCCCAGGTCGAGCACGCCGCGCGTGGCATGGACGGAAGCCTTGCCATCGATGATCTTCTCGACGACCTCGGTAAGCTGGTCGCCCAGGAAGATGGACATAATCGCCGGAGGAGCCTCGTTGGCGCCCAGACGATGGTCGTTGCCGGCCGAGGCAACGGAGGCACGCAGGAGCTCCTGATAGTTATCGACGGCCTCAATCACCGCGGTGAGGAAGACGATGAACTGCAGGTTGTCGAGCGGGGTGTCGCCCGGATCGAGCAGATTCTCGGACTCGGTGCCAAGCGACCAGTTGTTGTGCTTGCCCGAACCGTTGATGCCCTCGAAGGGTTTCTCGTGCAGCAGGCAAACCAAGTCGTGGCGGGAGGCGATGAGCTTCATTTTCTCCATCATGACCAGGTTCTGGTCGATGGCCTCGTTGACTTCGCCATAGACGGGGGCGAGCTCATGCTGGCAGGGAGCAACCTCGTTGTGCTTGGTCTTGGCGGGAATGCCGAGCGCCCACAGCTCATCGTCCAAGTCCTTCATGTAGGCCGAGACGGTGGGGCGGATAGCGCCAAAGTAGTGCTCCTCGAGCTCCTGACCCTTGCATGGAGCAGCACCAAAGAGGGTGCGGCCGGTAATGACCAGGTCCTTGCGCTTGCGGTAGGCGTCCTTCTTGATCAGGAAGTACTCCTGCTCGTCGCCCACGGAAGGAACGACCTTCTTGGGGGTCTTACCGAACAGCGCCAAAACGCGCTTAGACTCACGCGAGAGCGCGGTCATGGAACGCAGCAGCGGGGTCTTCTTGTCCAGGGCCTCGCCCGTGTAGGAGCAGAAAGCCGTGGGGATGCACAGGACATCGTCCTTGATAAAGGCGGGGCTAGTGGGGTCCCAAGCGGTGTAGCCACGGGCCTCGAAGGTAGCACGCAGACCGCCGTTGGGGAAGCTCGAGGCATCGGGCTCGCCCTGGATGAGGTTCTTGCCCGTAAACTTTGTAATGGCGGTGCCGTCGTGGTTGGGCTCCAGGAAGCTGTCGTGCTTCTCGGAAGTAATGCCCGAAAGCGGCTGGAACCAGTGCGCGTAGTGCGTCGCGCCCTTGGAGATGGCCCAGACCTTCATGGCATGGGCAACGGCGTTGGCCACATCCAGGTCGAGCGGCTCACCGCCCTCGAGGGTTGCAGCAAGGCGCTTCCAAATGTCCTTGGGGAGGTAGTCCTTCATGACTTCCTCAGAGAACACCATGGTCCCGAAGCGGTCAGTAAGTTCGGCCATACGGAACTCCCTTCGTATCGGCACCGCGTGAGAAGCGGTGTTGATTACTAACGAACGAGTCATAGCTTAGACTCGCCGTGTTTCCGCGACATTACCGTTATGTTGCTGTCGCGAAACCAATCAATGAGGTTACCCTATCGAGGCGGCGTTGCCACCCTCAACAGCCAATCAACTGCATAAATTGCAGACCTCTCTCCATGGTTTAAGGGTAGTCAATTTGGGATGGAGCTCTATTAACTGGTATTTCGCATCAGATACCAGTCTTTATAGTCCGTACCTAGATTAGACGCTCTGTTATAGAGAAAGCCGATAGCAAGGCATCTTTGATTGGTATCCTCAAATAGCGAGTGAAACTCCACCGTGGCACAGTGGTGCTGTAGAATCCTTACAACACATCACACTATTACGTATCTAGAGGAGCACGATATGCGCGTCGACGAGGTTTTTAAGCAGGCAGCATCCCAGGGCACCGCGCCCATTTCGTTTGAGATGTTCCCGCCCAAGGGCGAGCTGACCCTCGACACGGCTCGCGAAGTGGCAGGCAATCTGTGCAAGCTTTCGCCGAGCTTTGTCTCGGTCACCTGCTCGGCCGGCGGCTCGGGCAACGGCGCCACCACCGCCCCCATCGCGCATATGATTACGAGCGAATTCGATACACCCTCGGTGGCACACCTTACCTGCGTGGGCCGCTCGCACGCCGATATCGCCGCCAAGATCGACGAGTATCGCACCGCCGGCGTGGAAAACATCCTGGCCCTGCGTGGCGATCTCCCTGCCGGCGCAACCGAGGACGACAAGCCCGCCTCCGACTACGCCTACGCCCGCGACCTCATCCCCGAGCTCGTCGACGCCGGCTTTTGCGTGGGCGCCGCAGCCTACCCCGAGGGCCACATTGCCTGTGAGGATCTCAACCTCTCGGTCGAACACCTCAAGCAAAAACAGGACGCCGGCGCAAGCTTCTTTGTGACGCAGCTCTTCTTTGATAACGAGTGCTTCTACCGCTTCCGCGAGCTTGCCGACAAGGTCGGCATCACCGTGCCCATTACCGCAGGCATCATGCCGTTTATGGGCAAGTCCCAGATCAGCCGCATGGTCTTTATGTGCGGCGCGTCGCTGCCCTCCCCCGTCATCAAGATTCTCGCCAAGTACGAGAACGACCCCGAGAGCCTGCAGGCAGCCGGTGTAGATTATGCCGCCCGCCAACTTTGCGACCTCAAGGAGCACGGCGCCGACGGCCTGCACCTGTACACTATGAACCGTCCTGCGATCGCCGCGACCATTATGGAGCGCCTGGGGTAATGGAAAAACCGCACATCGATACAACCGCTGTCGAAGTGCCGGCCGCCCATGCGTCGCCGGCGCTTTACCGTGTCGATGCTGCGCACCATCCCCGTGTCGACCGTGCCGAGATGCTGCGGTATCTGGGTTACGGCGGCCAGCAGATTGAGCCCGAACTGTCACGACGTATTGAGCTTGTCGTTGAACGTCTGGAACTGGACATTGAGCCCCGTGGCGTGCGCCGCGTATTTGCCGTCGATGCCACGGGCGTGGACGAGCAGGGAGAGCCCAGCATTCGCTTGGTCGGCACCAACGTTGAGCTGCGAGGTCGCGATATCTATCGACATCTCAAAGATGCCCGCTTTGCCGCGCTCATGGCGTGCACCCTCGGCATGGACGCCGAGCGTCGCCTGCGCACCACGGGAGCCCAACATCCCCTGGAGGGCACCGTGCTCGACGCCGCGTGCTCCGCTTACGTGGAAGCCGCCGTTGAGCAAATGGACCAGCAGGTCAAGACGGACGCCGCCACACACGGGCTCGCCGGCAACTGGCGCTTTAGTCCCGGCTATGGCGACTGCCCGCTCTCGGCCCAGCGCTCGATCGTCAATGCGCTCAATGCCACGCGGCTCATCGGGCTTACCGTCACACCCACCAGCCTGCTCATGCCCACCAAAAGCGTGACCGCGGTGATCGGCCTATTCGACGGCGAGGTCCACGACGCCCAGAGCCGCCCCACCTGCAATATCTGCCGCATGCGCGAGCACTGCCGCTTCCGCGCCGCCCACACCACCTGCTATTCCAGCCATTAGGAGCCCTCGATGTTTACTCCGCTTATCACTCATGATTCTGACGGCACTGCATTGGCGGCACCCGTTGATGCCGCACGTCGCAACGGTGCCACGTACAAGACGCGCACGATCGACGATCTGCGCATTAAGGACGATCGCCTGCGCGCCGCCATCGAGGGCACGGGGCACTTGCTGTTCGACGGCGGCATGGGCACCATGTTGCAGGCCGCTGGTATGAAGGCGGGCGCCCTGCCCGAGCTGCTCAACTTTGAGGAACCCCAGGTTATCACTGATATCCAACGTCAATATGTCGAGGCCGGCTGCGACGTGATTACCGCCAACACCTTTGGCGCCAACGCCCACAAGCTCGACGGTGCCGCCACCGTGGCAGACGTCTTTGCCGCGGCCGTCGCCTGTGCCCGCGAGGCCGGCGCCCGCTACGTCGCCGGCGATATCGGCCCCATCGGCGCGCTGCTTCGCCCCCTGGGTACCCTGAGCTTCGACGAGGCCTACGACCTCTTTGCCGAGGAAGTGCGCGCAGGCGTCGATGCGGGCGTGGACCTCTTTATTATCGAGACCATGACCGACCTGGCCGAGATCAAGGCGGCTGTCCTCGCCTGCCGCGAGAACTCCGACCTGCCCGTCTTTGCCACCATGACCTTTGAGGAAGACGGCCGTACCTTCCTGGGTACGAGTCCCGAGGTGGCCGCCATCACGCTCGACGCCATCGGTGCCGACGTTTTGGGCATCAACTGCAGCCAAGGACCGGCCGAGCTCCGAGGACTCGCCGCACGTATGCTCACCGTTACCGACAAGCCCGTTATGGTGCAGGCTAATGCAGGACTCCCCCATGTAGACGACGACGGCAACACCGTCTTTGATATCCAAGTCCCCGAATACGCCGAGGCCGTCGCCGGCATGATCGCCGACGGCGTGAGCGTCGTGGGCGGTTGCTGCGGCACCACGCCGGCGCACATGGTGGCCTTGCGCACGCTTATCGACAACCACACGCCCAGCCCGCGCCACCGCAAGCCCAGCATGTCGGTCACAAGCGCCCAGACCGTGGTGGACCTTCCCTGCGACGGTCACAAGATCGCCGTCATCGGCGAGCGCATCAACCCCACCGGCAAAAAGCGCCTGCAGCAGGCCCTGCGCGACGGCGATCTGGACTACGTCGTGAGCCAGGGCATCAGCCAGCAGGAACAGGGCGCCGATATCCTGGACGTCAACGTCGGCCTGCCCGAGATCGACGAGGTCAAGATCATCCAACAGGCCACCGAGCAGCTCCAGGGCTCCACGCTGCTGCCGCTGCAGATCGACTCCACCGACCCCGCAGCCGTCGAGGCCGCTGTGCGCCGCTACGCCGGCAAGCCCATCATCAACTCGGTCAATGGCAAGCAGCAGATCATGGATGAGATCTTTCCGCTGGTCGCCCACTACGGCACCAACGTTGTCGGCCTTACGCTCGACGAAGGCGGCATCCCCGATACCGCCGAGGCCCGCTTTGCCATCGCCGAGCGCATCGTGGCCGAGGCTGCCCGTTACGGCATCGGACCGGACCGCATCCTCATCGACTGCCTGGTCATGACCGCCTCGACCAACCAGCGCCAGGCCGAGCAGATCCTGCGCGCCATGTCCCTGTGCAAGGAGCGCCTGGGCGTCAAATGTGCGCTCGGCGTGTCGAACATCAGCTTTGGCCTGCCTGCCCGCCCGCTGCTGGGTTCGGTCTTTTTAGCCGCCGCTTTTGGCGCGGGCCTGGACGCCCCCATCATGAACCCGGGCTCCAAGCGCTTTATGGATACCGTCTACAGCTATCGCGTCCTGAGCGTTGAGGACGAGGGCTCGACCGGATACATCGAGCGCTACGGCGGCTGGACCGATCCGTATAAGATCGCCGCAAACCCGGCAGCAGCTCAGGCCGCATCGACCGACACCGTGCCCGCTGCTGGCACCGCCGGCACCGACGGCAACGACGACCCGATTCGTCGCATGGTCGTCTCGGGCCGCAAAGGCGAGATCGCTGCCGAGACCGAGCGTCTGCTGGCAGACCACGACGCCATGGACCTCATCAACAATCACTTTATCCCCGCCCTCGACGAGGTCGGAGTCCTCTTTGACCAGGGCAAGTTCTTCCTGCCGCAGCTTATGGCCTCGGCCGAGGCCGCGCGCGTGGGCTTCGATACCATCAAACGCCTGATGCCCGCCGGCGAGATTGCCGACAAGGGCAAGATCTGCGTGGCCACCGTCAAGGGCGACATCCACGATATTGGCAAGAACATCGTCAAAATGCTGCTCGACAACTACGGCTACACCGTCTTTGACCTGGGCCGCGACGTCGACCCGCAGGAGGTACTCAAGACCGTCAAGGAGCGCGATATCAAACTCGTCGGCCTCTCGGCGCTTATGACTACCACAGTCGTCGCCATGGAGGAGACCATCAAGCTGCTTCATACTGAGGTGCCGGGCGTCAAGATCATCGTAGGTGGCGCCGTGCTCACTCCCGAATACGCCAAGCAGATCGGTGCGGACTACTACGCCAAGGACGCCGCCGAAAGCGCTCGTATCGCCGAAGAGGTCTTTGGGCAGTAACACAACGGAAACAACGGTTGATTTCCGATCTCAGCCGAACACATTGAGCAAATAGGCCATTCCCGCAGTT
>CAJJZO010000052.1 GCA_905197585.1 uncultured Collinsella sp. | reverse complement strand
CCTGAAACCATCGTACCCATAACTCGCGCCGCGGGCATCCACATCGAAAGCGCTTATCCCGCACGCCCGCGATGCAAAATAGGGGCACCCCGCCAGTTGGCAGAGCGCCCCCTTTACATGGCTTACCTCAGCCCGGCTTTAGGCCTGGAGCCAACGGGCGGTGTTGCGCTCGTCGAGGGCCTTGAGGGTAGCGGCGGGATCGGCAACCTTCTGCAGGAACATCATGGCAGCGATGGCGTACGGCTTGTAGCTAGCCTCCTTGTACATGCCCACGCGGTGCATGTCGAAGACGTCGGCGTTAACCTCGCCGTGCTCGCAGGAGACACCGGAGATGTCGGCGGGCAGCGGGTGCATAAAGATGGTGTCCTGGCCGTTGGCAGTCTTCTCCATGAGCTCGGTCGTGGAGCACCAGTCCTGATGGGTGGCGTTCTGGGCGAGCAGCTCCTTCTCGAGCGCTGCGATGCCGGCGTCGTCGCCCTCGGCGTACAGGTTGGTACGCTTCTCCATGGCGGCAAACGGAGCCCAGCTCTTGGGGATCACGATGTCGGCGCCCTCGAAGGCCTCGGCCATGGTGTTGACCTGCTTAAAGGTGGTGCCGGACTCGGCGGCATAGCCCTTGGCGCGCTCGACGACCTCGGGCATGAGGTCGTAGCCCTCGGGGTGGGCCAGGGTGACGTCCATGCCAAAGCGGGGCAGCAGGCTGATCAGCGACTGCGGGCAGGACAGCGGCTTGCCGTAAGAGGGCGAATAGGCCCAGGTGACGGCAACCTTCTTGCCCTTGAGGTTCTCGAGGCCACCAAACTCGTTGATGAGGTAGAGCATGTCGGCAGAGGACTGCGTGGGGTGGTCGGAATCGGACTGCAGGGAGATGAGCGTGGGACGGTGATCCAGAACGCCGTCCTCGTAGGCCTGCTGCACGGACTCGGAGACCTCGGCCATGTAGGCGTCGCCCTTACCGATGTACATGTCGTCGCGGATGCCGATGACGTCGGCCATGAAGGAGATCATGGTAGCGGTCTCGCGGACGGTCTCGCCGTGGGCGATCTGGGACTTCTTCTCGTCCAGGTCCTGCAGCTCAAGACCGAGCAGGTTGGCGGCCTTAGAGAAGGAGAAACGCGTCCGGGTGGAGATGTCACGGAACAGGGAGACGGCCAGGCCCGAGTCGAAGATCTTGGACGAAACGTTGTTCTCACGCAGCTCGCGCAGGGCGTCGGCGACGATGTAGAGAGCCTTGAGCTCATCGGTGGTCTTGTCCCAGGTGTGCAGGAAGTCGCTGCCGTACATACCCTTAAAGTCGAGACCGTTCAGCTGCTCGACGAGCTCGGTAAACTTAGCGTCCATGGAAATGTCCTTTCTAAAGATGAAACGATCGCAATGAGTTGATGCGCTCCGGCATGCGCGTGTGGCAGAACATGCAGAGCACCATGACGAGGACCCGCCACCGTTGAGGAAGCATGGGAGATAACGACCGCGGGCCCCAAGTCAACAGGAGGCGCCGGGGGCATAAACTGTCCCCGGCTCAACAAGATCGAGGAATGGGACTAGTCGATCTTGTTGTTGGTCAGACCGGCGCGGAACACGGTGGCGTCGCCATCGGCCTGGCTCGGATCGTAGAGGTTCAGGGCAGCCACGTACATGGCGGCAGCGGTGACCAGGTCGTCCTTGTAGGTGACCTCGTTGGGAGCGTGAGCCTGAGACTCGGCACCCGGGCCAAAGCCCACGCAGGGGATGCCGTAGCGGCCCTGGATGGAAACGCAGTTCGTGGAGAAGGTCCACTTGTCGCACAGCGGGCGACCGGTGCGCTTGTCCATGCTGGGCTCGCAGCCGATGCGCTCGTCACCAAACATGGCCTTGTGGGCGTCGACGAGAGCCTTGACGTGCGGAGCGGTCTCCTTGTTGATCCACGTGGGGAAGTAAGCCTCGGTCTCGTAGACCTCGCCGGTCCAGGACGGACGGTCGTACATGTACATGGAGACCTTCACGTCGTCGCCGTACTTCTTGGCGGCCGGCAGGTTGCGGATCTCGTCCAGGCAGGACTCCCAGGTCTCGCCGGCGGTCATGCGACGGTCGATGGAGATGGCGCAGGAATCGGCCACGGCGCAGCGGCTGGGGCTGGTGTAGAAGATCTGGCTGACGGTGCAGGTGCCGCGGCCCAGGAAGCGGGCATCCTCGAAGTGCTCGGGGTTGTACTTGGGGTCGAGCATCTTGACGAGGCCCTTGATGTCGGTCGACTCGTCGCAGCCGTTGTTGTTGAGGGCGCGGACGTCGGCGATGATGTCGGCCATCTTGTAGATGGCGTTGTCGCCGCGGTCGGGAGCGGAGCCGTGGCAGGAGGTGCCGTGAACGTCGACGCGGATCTCCATGCGGCCGCGGTGACCGCGATAGATGCCGCCGTCGGTGGGCTCGGTGGAAATGACGAACTCGGGCTTAATGCCGTCCTTGTTGTAGATGTACTGCCAGCACATGCCGTCGCAGTCCTCTTCCTGGACGGTGCCGACGACCATGATCTTATAGCCCTCGGGGATGAGGCCCATGTCCTTCATCATCTTGGCAGCGTAGGTAGCGGAAGCCATGCCGCCCTCCTGGTCAGAGCCGCCGCGGCCGTAGATGATCTCGTCGGTCTCGTAGCCCTCATAGGGATCGGCGTCCCAGTTCTCGATGTTGCCGATGCCGACGGTGTCGATGTGGGAGTCGATGGCGATGATCTTGTCGCCCTCGCCCATAAAGCCCATGACGTTGCCCAGGCCGTCGACCTTGACCTCGTCATAGCCAAGGCTCTCCATCTCGGCCTTGATGCAGGCAACAACCTCACCCTCCTCGCAGGACTCAGAGGGGTGGGAGATCATAGCGCGCAGGAAGCGAGTCATATCAGCACGATGAGACTCAGCAGCAGCCTTGATAGCGTCGAAATCGAGTTCTTTAGCCATTGTTCATAACCTTTCAAACGAAGGAATCTACCTGTGAGGTGGCGGAGCGATACCTATTTACTCCGCCCCAACGATTAGCAAGTGGGATATTCGCCTTCCCAAACAATGCGGCGATACTGGTCGGGATCCGTATCGCCCTCGGTGGAGAAGCAGAGCACGGAGCTCGTCTTGTCCAGGCCGATGAGTTCCTTGAGCTCGGCGTACTCGGGATCGAGCATGAGGGTCTCGACCAGGCCGGTGGTCACAGCGCCGGACTCGCCGGAGATGACGCGCGGGTCGCCCTTCTCGGGAGCGCCCAGGGTGCGCATGCCGCGAGCGGTGACCCAGTCGGGGCAGGACACGAAGGCGGTGGCGTGGTTGCGCAGGATATCCCAGCCCAGAATGTTGGGCTCGCCGCAGCACAGGCCGGCCATGATGGAGGGCATGTCGCCGTCCACGATGCGCGGGTCGCCGTCGCCGGCGGCAGCGCCCTTGTACAGGCAGGCGGCCGGAGCGCACTCGACCACGACAAAGGTGGGCGGGTTATCGGGATACAGGTTGGTGAAGTAGCCCACCACGGCGCCGGCGAGCGAACCCACGCCAGCCTGGACAAACACGTGCGTCGGGCGGTTGATGGCCATCTCGCGCAGCTGCTCGGCAGCCTCGGAAGCCATGGTGCCGTAACCCTCCATGATCCAGGACGGGATCTTCTCGTAGCCCTCCCAGGCGGTGTCCTGAACGATGACGCCGCGCTCGCAGGCGTCGGCCTCGGCGGCGGCCATGCGCACGCACTCGTCGTAGTTGACCTCTTCAATGGTCACCGTGGCGCCCTCGGCGGCAATGTTATCGAAGCGGGGCTTGGTGGAACCCTTGGGCATGTGCACGACAGCCTTCTGGCCCAGCTTGTTGGCAGCCCATGCCACGCCGCGGCCATGGTTGCCGTCGGTGGCGGTAAAGAAGGTGGCCTGGCCAAAGTCCTTGGCAAGCTGATCGGAGGTCAGGTAATCGAAGGTGCACTCGGCAACGTCCTTGCCGGTCTCGTCGGCAATGTAGTTGGCCATGGCAAACGAACCGCCCAGAACCTTAAAGGCGTTGAGGCCAAAGCGATAGCTCTCGTCCTTAACGCACAGGTTGGACAGGCCCAGGCGCGCAGCCTGGCCGTCCAGGCGGGCAAGCGGAGTGACGGTATATTGAGGGAACGACTGGTGGAAGGCGCGGGCCTTCTTCACGTGGTCGAGGCTCATGATTCCCAAGTGCTTGTCATCGCTCTTGGGCATCGTGTTGCCCGCCCACTGGATCTTATCGGCCATACGGTGAACTCCTTAAGTCCTCTCTTGCCGGCCCCCGCATACGCGTTTCAGCCCATTCCCATTCATGCGACTGAACTTTTATGTGGATGCCAAACAAAAAGTTTGTTAGCACTGTTCTATCACACTTTTTGATTGGCAAACCTAACAAATTGTTTGTTGCCGTAATCGGTACCTTTTCGCCGACGAACGGTCACATAACGCAGCGACGCTTTCGTTATTTGCGAACAAGTGGGGTTTATGGCAAAGTGAGCCCAAACTAATTTTTAGGAAGGCACCCATGACCCCCGCACAGATTGAGTTTTACAAGCGCCTTGCACACGGTCTGGCGCTCCAGTTTGGCCCCAACTGCGAAGTCGTCGTCCACGACTTGGAGACTGAGGACGTGGACCACTCCATCGTAGTGATCGAAAACGGCCACGTCAGCGGGCGCAAACTAGGTGACGGTCCCAGCCATATCGTGTTTGAGTCCATGCACGAGGGCGCCACCGATGTACACGACCGCGAGCCGTACCTCACTAAAACCACCGACGGTAAGCTGCTCAAATCGTCGACGATCTTTATCCGCAACGACGAGGGCAAGCCCGTCGGCATTTTGGGCATCAACTTTGACATTACGCTCATGAAGGCTTTTGAGCGTTCGCTCGACGCCTTTACCGGCACCGGCGGCACGGGCTACACCGAGCCCGAGCCCATTACCAAGAACATCGGCGACCTGCTCGAGGACCTGCTGCACGAGTGCGAGCAGTTTGTGGGCAAGCCCGCGGCACTCATGACCAAAGACGAGCGCATTCGTGCCATTGGCTACCTCGACCGTCGCGGCGCCTTCCTCATCTCCAAGTCGAGCGAGCGTGCCTGCGAGTTCTTTGGCATCTCCAAATACAGCTTCTATAGCTACCTCAATGAGGCCAAGGCGGCGGCCGGCGACAAGTAGGCGCTCGCCTGGATTGCCCCTCCCCTTTTGGGCGCGAGTTCTGGAAAGCACGAATCCAAGACCGAGCAGCTTGGGAAGTTCCATATAATCGATGTCATTGGTATTTCGAAAGGATGGAACAGAATGGCGTTGAGCAAGGCATCATGCACCGGTCGCGGATTGATTCCGGCAATTGGTGGACATGTGCACCGCAAGTTCGATGAGGGTGAAGACGACCTGTTTTCGCTGAGCCTTGACGACGTGATGGATGATCGCCCGTGGACCGCCGACGAACTCATGGGCGGCGGCGGGGCTCGCCCGTCAAGCCCCAATCCCGCACTTGCGCCTAAATCCGCACCTGCGCCGACTCCTGCGCAGTCGCCTGTTTCGACGCCCGCGCCTACGCCCGCACCCACTTCGGCGCCCACACCCGCTCCCCGCCCCGCAAGCGACCCGTCCGAGACGGCGGCATTTCTCGCAGCAGCGACGCAGGGCAAATCGGCCGACAGCACCGTTATGTACAGCGCCCAGCAGTTGCCCGTTCCTGCGGCACGCAAGCCTCCGGTCGCAAGGCTCGATGAGCCCGTTGCCCATCAGGTCGCCTACGATTCCTGGGCTGCAACCGATCTGGATGAGACCTCTACCGGCATGCCGGCGCTCGATGTTCCAGTTAACCCGCTTTTTGCCGCCAACACGAGCGCCGCGGACTATGAGGGCAGTGCGGCATATTCCGATTATTCCGATGGCTATGCTGGCACCGGTCGCATCGAGACCGAGGATTATGGCACCGCATCGAGCGATTATCTCAACGATCCGTACGCTGCCACGCCTGCACCGGAATATGACCCGGAGGCCGCGTCCGCGCCGGCGTATACCAAAAGCACGGGCGAAGAGCGCTTCGCCGATTATTACGCCAAGGAGAAGGCGCTGCGTTTCTCGGAATTTCCGCAGGCAGTCAAGGTTGCCTTTATCGCCATTGTCATTGCCCTGCTCGGTGTCATTGCGTTTGAGGGATTCCAGCTGTTCCGCGGCCCCACCCAAGCGGAGTCGGAAACCCAGCAAAAAGAGGACGATAACCAGTACCTGGACATCAACACCCTCAAGGGCGATCCCAACGACGGAGACGACGAATAACAAATGCCAAAAATTGAGGGTCGTAGACCAGATCAACCCCGTGCGCTCATTGCCGCACGGGGTTGATCTTTGTCCGCGCGTGCTGATAGACTCCATCGTGCCCGCAAGCAGCGGGCGCGTTTTATCCAGAGTCGGGGTAGAGAGTTGGCTCCACGATCCCGACGCCAACCGGCCAAGAGGCACGGTGGCCCTGCCAACATCGATGAAAGGAGTCCGTATGGACAATTTCTCTGTGCGCAGTGAGCGCAACTTCCACAACCTAGCCGCCAAGCCAAAACGAATGCATCTTCTGGACAAGCCGAACGGCTATGCCTCGGCCATGGTCAAGAGCAGTCTCCCCCACCAGATGCGCTTTACCGTGCAGGCGCTCGAGAAAGAGCTCTACACCGCCGGCGACCCGCACGTACTGCAGATCAAGCTGCTTGGAGACGACTCGCGCGAGCTGTCTAGCTGGAAGCTGTTTGCCGACGGCACGTGCGTCGCAAGCGGTTCGGGTGACTTTGCCCGCGAGTGCTTCTGCGAGGGCGCCGAGGTGTTCCTGGACCTGTGCCGCGACGCCGTGCGCGCGGCTGAGCTGTGCCAGTGGAGCCAGAGGGAATATGAGCTGCTGAGTACGGCGCGCGGGATCGTAAGGGTGTAGACGGGCGGACGAGCCATCGACGATTTTGAGCTGGCAAGAGCCGGGAACTAGATTCCCAGCCTTCAACCTAGCACTGCTTTATGAGATCGAGCACCGCAGGAATGTCATCGGCATTCCGAAGCGCAACGTAAGTGGGTAAGCCCGGGCCAAATCCACCCTGCGTACGCTTGTCCTGGCACATGTCCTCTGGATCCGTTAGATCATCCACACTCTTTGCCAAGCCAACGGCAATCCAACCACCGTTGCTGGTCCTGCCTTCTAACACGGCATGCAGTTTTCGCTTGCCCGACCTGAAGCCTACATAGTACTTAGCTATGTAGGACTCCCACGAAGGGTTACCACTCAGAACGGACTCGCGCACCTCATCGAAAAGCTTCTGGTTGAGCCCACCTTCGGCAAAGGTGGGGTGGTTCTCCTGCAGAGTCCAGACAGGAGCCTCGTCAGACTCCCCACGAGAAGGACGGTACTTGTCGACGACGTCTGCCGGAAGGTCGGGATACTTCCATATCTCGCACGCTTCTTTCGCCAGCTCGTCCGCGCGCTGCCCGATCTCTTCCTCACCCCATTTTTCATGCGAGACAATCGATTTGTTTAGGTAGAGCGGGCTGCACTTAAATCCGACGTCAGGCAGATTGAGCTTGTCCGAGAACGACCGGTTTGAGTACTCCTGGTTGTAGCCCGTCAGCGTAAGATTTCCCAAGTTGTTGCACAGCCTGTCGTGGACGTCTTCCCAGTTCTCACCAAGCGATTCCTTCCAGCCGTGCTCATCATCGATCGTCTGGGGCATGATGTGCTCGATCTGGTAATCGTCGGCTGAGATGGACTCCTTCGGGTGGTGCCAGTTCTCCATGCGTTCCAGGTAATAGCGCTTTTTAGAGAAGCGGTTGTAGCAGTCACGCGTCTTAAACTCCTCGACAAAATGCTCGTCTGTCGGAAAGTATGCGGTCATACCGCTGCTGTGGATAAGGAGCATCGCCGTAACGTACTCCTCGATATCGTCCTGCTGCTCGAGATTGCGATACATGCCGGCAAAGAAATTATTTAGGCCCGTGGTAAGTCTGCCGCAAACCGCTCGCCTGAACAGAAACGACTCGATAGTCTCGCAGATACGTAAAAACGCATTGCGGTCTAGTCCATTCCCCTCGTAAACCGAATAAAGCAACATTAAGAGGGGCCTTATCTGCTTCACGTCGAGGCTTACGATTCTGCCGAACACTCGGCGCAGTCCGTCGTCCTTCTCCTTACCAAGGAACAGACTGGCGTATCTATGTGCATACCCGCGCAGCTCCTTAAGCAGACCCTCGGTGTCACCATCGTAGTCGTCGGCGAAATAGCGCTTAAACTCGTAGTAGGCCTCGTTCTCCTTCGGCATCCTATTGGGAACTTTAAGCCACAGCCAGTACCAGATAAATGCATTGAACTCTTCCTCGCCGCCTTTTCCAAACAGGCGCTCGAGCGGATGCCAGTAACCCTCGTAAAGCTTGGTCTGCTCGTCGTTGGGAAGCGACATTAGAACGTAGTTACGGATGAGGTCAATGGGCGTGAGCGGCTTGCCCTTGGAGTTCATGGACTCAAATATGAGCTGTGCATTATCAACGCCAGCGGTGAGCTTAGTGTCGATGACCTGCACGCGGTTTAGCCCCGCCCAAAGCCTTGCAGGGTCGAATGATTTCCCGTGCATCTTTTCACGGAAGAACGCATGGTTCTCGACAATGCGATCCGATTTTTCATCTGGCACGGGAGCCCCAGACACGATGGAGAACAGCGTCTCTTTATCGTCCTGCGAGAGCACCAGCTTATAGCGCGCCAGACCGTTGTAGTCGTCATCGTTAAAGAGGTAGTTCTTCCGCAGCGCAGAGACCTTGAGGTCTCCAAGGAAGCCGGCCTTGTCGGGATTACCCTCCAGATAGTCAGCCAAGGCAGCGATCATCAACGAAAACGTCGTCATGCGCTGCTGCCCGTCAATCAGAAGCACGCGCGAAATACTCGTGGCAGAGCTCTCGGACTCGGGGATATAAAGCATCGACCCCACGAAGTGCGATACGCCATCACGACCCGCTCGCATAACGTCATCCCAAAGAATCTCGCACTCTTTTACGCTCCACGAGTAAACTCGCTGGTACACGGGAATGACGAACTGCATCTTCGCCACGCCCATAAGGTCTAGTAGATTTGCCTCGGTTGCTTTCATTTGCGGTTGTCTCCTCTTTCTTGTTTACGCCGTTTGCAGTCAGTCTCCCACTGAGCGGAGGGTGCCAAAGACGAGAGCATCGAAGCACAGAAGCAACCGGGATGCTCATATCACTAGATTTTACAACGCTTGTCCGAGCATAATTGAACGTCTGATCGGTTCCGATGGCTCCCCCTATGAGAAGAGGGTGGACGCCAGGGGCCGCGAGTCCGGGCCCGTCTGCATCGAGGACGAGATCCCGTTCGAGATACCCGAGGGCTGGGAGTGGGCGAGGCTCGAGAGCGTCACCACATATATCCAGAGGGGCAAGTCGCCGAAGTACTCGACGGTCGAGAAATACCCCGTGATCGCCCAAAAGTGCAACCAGTGGAGCGGATTCTCCGTGGAAAAGGCGAGATTCGTCGACCCAGCCACCGTATCCAAGTACGCGGATGAGCGGATCCTGAAGGATGGCGACCTGCTCTGGAACTCGACCGGCCTCGGCACGCTGGGCAGGATGGCGGTCTATGACTCGGCGAAAAACAGATACGGCTGGGCCGTCGCCGACAGCCATGTAACGGTGATCAGGACGCGGGAGGATTGGCTTGATCACCGGTTTGCCTTCGCCTATTTCGCGGGGCCTTCAGTCCAGTCTGTAATTGAAGACCAGGCAAGCGGCAGCACGAAGCAGAAGGAGCTTGCGCAGGAGACGGTCAGAAACTACCTAATCCCCCTCCCGCCTCTCGCCGAGCAGCGCCGCATCGTCGAGCACGTGAACGAGCTCATACCCCTGGTCGAGGAGTACGGCAGGGTCGAGAACGCCCGCGAGGCGCTCGACGCCGCGCTGCCCGGCCGCCTGCGCAGATCCGTGCTGCAGCTGGCGGTGCAGGGCGGGCTGGTGCCGCAGGACCCCGCAGACGAGCCCGCCGGCGTCCTGCTCGAGCGCATCCGCGGGCAGCGCCGGCAGCTCGTGGCCGAGGGGAAGATGAAGGCTCCGAAGGGCGGCGAGTCGATCATCTTCGCCGGTTCCGATGGCTCCCCCTATGAGAAGAGGGTGGACGCCAGGGGCCGCGAGTCCGGGCCCGTCTGCATCGAGGACG
>CAJJZO010000051.1 GCA_905197585.1 uncultured Collinsella sp. | reverse complement strand
CTGACCTTTACGGGTGGCGCGGCAGGCGGCTCGTATCGACTCACGCGCAATGAGGCTCTCTATATTGGCTCGGCACTGGAGTATACCGGAACTGACTATGAAGGCAGCTCGACTATCCTCAACGAAACCAGGTACGATTATTACCTCCGCTACGTCATCAATAGCGAAATTACGCTCGTTGCATCGGAAAACGAAGCCCTCCATAACCTGGACGTCAACGACGTGAAGACCGACTACGCGCCCGGCGAGGCGCCGCGCGCGACCGCGACGATCCCCGCTGCTGACGCCGACAAGTACGAGATCGCCTATGAGTGCTGGGAAGAGATGGAGCTCGATATGGAATCCGGGGAGTCGGTACCCGTTGCCTTCTGGTATTCCGACCCCGCGAAGTACACGCCGGGCATGAAGAAGATTGACCACTTCGAAGAGGGAAAGTTCTACATGTACTCCGTTGAGCTGAGGCTCAAGGGCGACAATACCGTGGCCGATGACTGCAATATGAACGTCAACGGTCATTGGGCGCACCACATCAAGACCGCCAACGGCGTCTTCGCGCCAAACGCTGACAATATGCTGTGCGAGGCTCCGATTGATGAGTGGCGGGCAATCGACCTTATCGAGATTAACGGTGCCATGACCGCCTTTAAGGCAGGCGACAGGCCGGTCTTTACGGCGGGTACTCCGGCGGGTTCCGACTCTATTCTCCAGTGCGAGTTCTGGACGGGCAACGACGGCAGCGAAGTAAATTCCGTTGAGTTCTGGGACCAGCACATCACCAACCATATCGACGCGTTTAAGCCCGGTGTGACCTATCGTTACGGTCTGTACTTTAAGCCGGCGCGTGGTTTCTACTTTACGCCCAATACCAAGTTGAAGATCAATGGGGTTGAGTGTGGCTATCAGGTGGGCGAGGCAAGTGAGGTTGATCCCGAGAGCGGCTGGATCTACACCCTGTGGCTCAACACCGATCTGACCTTTACGCCTGAAGCCACGCCGACTCCCGATCCGCAGCCTACGCCGGATCCCAAGCCGACACCGCAGCCTGAGGTTAAGCCCGAGACCAAGCCCGAAGTGAAGCCCGAGACCAAACCCGCGGCCAAGCCGGCCACGACAACCGCCACGACCAAGGCGGTTGAGAAAACCACGCAGGCCAAGAAGGGCGATGCTGTCCTGGCTACCACGGGGGATACCACCGCGATGACGGTCGCTGCCCTGGGCATTGCCGGCGCAACCGTCGCCGCTGCCGGCATCGCCGCGACCAAGCGCCGCAAGCGCTAGGTTTTGGTGACAGCGTCCATCCTCGGCTTTAGCAAAATCTCAATCTGTAACACCAAACTGTCCAAAACGGCTCTAGATGTTACAGATTGAGATGAATCGTCTGACCGCCGGCGCAATGTCTCGATCTGTAACACGTAGCAAGGAATTTTGCCTCTTACTGTTACAGATTGAGATGAACAGGCGGATGTTCGCACAATGTCTCAATCTGTAACAGCTACGGGACTCAACGTGGCCTACCTGTTACAGATCGAGACAAACCGACCAGCCAGGCCCCAAACCACCACAAAGGTGCCTGTCCCCATCGTGGTGGTCGGGCGGTCGGCATAGAAAAAGTCCCCGCCGGGCGTGTGCTCGACGGGGACTTTGCCGTTTGATGGCTAACGCTGTAGGTGATTACTCGCCCAGCAGGCTCTTGGTGATGGAAGCGGCGGCCTTCTTGCCGGCGCCCATCGCCAGAATGACCGTAGCGGCACCGGTGACGATGTCGCCGCCGGCCCAGATGCGGGGATCGGTGGTCTGGCCGGTCTCCTCGTCGGCGACGATGTAGCCCCACTTGTTGAGCTCCATCTTGCCGCCGATCTTCTTTGCGAAGGGGTTGGCGTTGGTACCGATAGCCGAGATTGCGACGTCGCAGGGAATCTCCTCGATGGCGCCCTCGATGGGCACCGGGCGACGACGGCCGGACTCGTCGGGCTCGCCGAGCTCCATCTTCTGGACCTTGACGGCGCACACGGAGCCGTCCTCGCCAGCGACAAACTCGAGCGGGGAGACGAGCGGCAGAACCTCGACGCCCTCGGCCTTAGCATGGTGCAGCTCGGCGCGACGGCAGGGCATCTCGTCCTCGGTACGGCGGTAAGCGATGATGGCGTGCTCGGCGCCCAGACGCTTGGCGGTACGGACGGCGTCCATAGCCACGTTGCCGCCACCAAAGACGACGACGTTCTTGCCGTGCTTGGTGGGGGTGTCGTACTCGGGGAACTTGTTGGCCTTCATCAGGTTCACGCGGGTGAGGTACTCGTTTGCGAAGAAGACGTTGGGCAGGTTCTCGCCGGGGACGTTGAGGAACTTGGGCAGGCCAGCGCCGGTCGCCACGTAGATGGCGTCGAAGCCCTGCTCGAACAGCTCCTCGGCCGTGGCCATGTTGCCCACGACGGAGTTGTACTCAAACTTGACGCCCATGTCCTCCAGGCCGTCAATCTCGCGCTTGACGACCGCCTTGGGCAGACGGAACTCGGGGATGCCGTAGACCAGCACGCCGCCGCCGGTGAAGAAAGCCTCAAAGACGGTGACGTCAAAGCCATTGCGGGCGAGCTCGCCGGCGCAGGTGATGCCGGACGGGCCAGAGCCCACGACGGCGACCTTCTTGCCGTTCTTGGGAGCCATCTTGGGCGTGGAGGCGAGCTCGGGGCGGTCACCCAGGAAGCGCTCGAGCTGGCCGATGGCCACGGGCTCGGACTTCTTACCACGGATGCACTTGCCCTCGCACTGGTTCTCCTGCGGGCAGACGCGGCCGCAGATGGCGGGAAGCATGGAGTCCTCGCGGATGGTATCGAGGGCGCCGCCGAAGTCCTTCGCGCGGATCTGCTCGATAAAGCGGGGGATGTTGATGTTGACAGGGCAGCCCTCAACACAGAACGGCTTCTTGCAGTTGAGGCAGCGCTCGGCCTCGGCCAGCGCCATCTCCTCGGTGAAGCCCTTGTCGACGGGGCGGAAGTCGCAGGCGCGCTCGGCAGCCGGCTCCTCGTTATCGGGGGTGCGGGGCGACTTCATATCGGCAACGAAACGACCGTTAACTAGTGGCATGCGCAGCTCTTTTCCTCATAGGCCTTGAGGGACTCGCCCTCTTCGGAACGGTAAGCGGCCTGGCGGGCACGAAGGTCATCCCAGTCGACCAGGGTGGCATCGAAGTCGGGGCCGTCGACGCAAGCGAACTTGGTCACGCCGCCCACCTCGACGCGGCAGCAGCCGCACATACCGGTGCCGTCAACCATGATGGGGTTGAGGGACGCGGTGATGGGGGTGTCGTATTTCTGGGCGGTGAGGGTCGAGAACTTCATCATCGGAACGGGGCCGACGCAGAAGACCTGGCTCACGGCCTTGTCCTGCAGCAGGCGCTCCAGCGGAGCGGTGACAACGCCCTGCTCGCCGTAGGAGCCGTCGTCAGTGGTGATGTGGATGTGGTCCTCGTCGAGGAGCTCGCGGAACTGGTCCTCCATAAGCAGGAGGTCCTTGGTGCGGGCGCCCATGATGGCGTGCACCTCGTGGCCGGTCTCGACCAGGTGCTTGGCGACCGGGAAGGCAATTGCTAGGCCGACGCCGCCGCCAATGACGGCGCAGGGGCCCTCAGCCATCTCGGTGGGAACGCCCAGCGGGCCCACGACGTCGCGCAGCGACTCGCCGGCCTCGTAGGTGGAAAGCAGCTCGGTGGTCTTGCCGATCACCATGAAGATGAACTCGACCCAGCCCTCGTCACCGTTCCAGCCGGCCAGGGTAAACGGGACACGCTCGCCCGTCTCGTTGGCGCGAACCATGAGGAACTGTCCAGCGTGCGCATGCTTGGCGATTGCAGGCGCCTCGATGCGGAACTTGAACACCTTCTCCGAGAACTGCGTCTTCTCCAGGATCTTATACATAGAACCCCTCTCTTGTTAGGGCTGCCGAACCGTGCCTCCACGGAAATGGACGGTAGCCCGAGTAAAACCGTACGCGCACAGGCGTTGTGCAGACATACGGTGCAAATTATACCCTCATGGACATGCCGTTTACGTGTGTCTTCGGCGGTTGGGAGCGGGGTTTATCCACTTCGGCCTACCAAAGGGGGAGAGGTTTATTTTGGTCGGTTTTATCAGGTAAAACGGCAAATGGGGCCGGCCTCGGGTTGTGATGAGGCCGGCCCCATTTGGGGTGCTATGCATGTATGTCGGCGCGCGGTTGATTGCGATGCCGCAACTGGGGCGTTTCCGCAGGTAAAACCTGCCAAAATAAACCTGTCCCTAAAAGGTTTTAGTGCTTGCCGTTGGCGGAGGCGGCGCCGTTGACATGGTCGCGGGCATAGACCACGCCGTGCACGATCGCCAGGCCGGCGGCGTCGGCCGCGCGGGCGCAGGTGTCCTGGAAATCCTCGGCCTCGCGGGCGCGCAGCTGCTTAAGAACGTAGTCGGCGACGGCCATCTTGCCGGGAGGGTTGCCGATGCCGGTGCGGATGCGGCTGAAGTCGCGGCTGCCCATCTTGTCGATGATGGAGCGCAGGCCGTTGTGACCGGCGTGGCCACCGCCCACCTTAACACGTACGTCGCCGGCGGGAATGTCGAGCTCGTCGTGGATTACGAGCAGCTCCTCGGCCTTGATCTTGTACTCGCGGCAGAGCTTGGAGATGGGGCCACCCGAGGTATTCATATACGACTGCGGCTTGACCAGTACAATCTGGCGCTTACCGCCCTCTTCCTCGGGATCGTTGATGTTGATGAGCGCGACCTCGGCGCCGGCCTGGTTTTTCCAGTACGTGACGCCAGCCTGACGGGCCAGCTCGTCGATTGCTTTGAAACCAGCGTTGTGACGGGTCTCGGCATATTCCTCGCCAGGGTTGCCAAGTCCGGCAACCATGCGAATCTTAAGCGGCTGTGCAGCTGCCATGTTCATCCTTTCGTTGATTTGTTGCCTGCTATGGTGAGCGACCCTGTTGCCGCTGTCAAATGGAGGGCAATTGAGGTTATTTGAGGGCGTTTGGACGGCCGTCGAAATCGAGGTGGACAGTTAGTTCGGATACGTATAAGTTCTGAGAACTCGAATTGCTCGATTCAATGCCGATACGTTGTTTTGGAGCTTTAGTTAGTCCATATGACGCTGTTTTGAAGTCTACCCTGCCTTCAAATCGGGCGAATGGTATAGAGATAACTGCAAAACAGCCTAATTCAATGTGTCCATTTATACGTATTTGAACTAACTGTCCAGTCCTGTTCGGCGGCGTGCGGGTGATTCTCCGTTTAGACCGGCGCAAGGCCGATTCCGGCCCGCAGAGCGTTGAGCCAAGCGGCCTGACGCTTGCGATAGCCCTTGATACGGTATCGGAATCGGACTCCCGCGAGTCGATGCATCGTTTGGGCGAAGGCTTCGAGTGCAACAAGGTCTTTCATTTGGTCGCGATTGATAACCAGGACGTGGATGCCCATTGCCTTGAGGCCATTATTTCGATTGCCATCGTGGATGCGAGCGTTTTGAAGCTCATGCCCAATTCCGTTGTATTCGTTGTCGACTCCGGCTGCCGGGCAATATAGGTCGCAGATGGCATAGGGGATGCCCGAGGACATGTTGACCGCAAGAGTGTCGAAGTCGATTCGATAGTTGAGTAGCAGGCCTCCCATGGGCAGACTGCAACATCCGAATCCTCCAAAGCGCATGGGCGCTCCGAGAACGGCAAACATTAGGGATTCGGCTGGGGATGCAGATTCGGGTCGGGCAAGTTTGACTGCCGTGCGAAACGAGGTGTATGAGCTACTTTTGGCGAAGTGTGCGACCGCCTCGAGATCTTCGATGGTCGTGGCGGGCTCGCATTTGTAGTGTGCCTGTTCGTAGCGGGTTTCGTTCTGCTGTTCGGTCGCCGACTGGTCGCCCCGGCAATCGAGGTCGTCCATCGCTTCGTAGTCATCGCCCTTGGGCCAGATGTCGTCATAGGCAATGGGGTATGTTGCCCCGGGAGGAAGGGAGTAGGTTCCGAGCAGCTCCATAAGGAGCATCAAGGTTTTGGCGACTGATTCATTTTTGGAACAAAGCATGGCTATCATGGCAGGAGACGTTGCGTAGATGTCGGCCTCGACGTGCATAATTGCACCTTCAGGAAGAGGAGTGGAGAGAATATGCTGAAGAAGTCGCTTGTCGGGGCGCCTGTTGTCTTCGTTTGAAACGAGAAGATCGAGCAGTTCGGAATCATCTTCATTCCAGGCGTCGAGTATCGAAAGTGCGCCAAAGTCTATCGCGTCATTGTTGGGAATGCAGCCAGCCAAGGCCTGTGCTTGCTGTTCGCTATCAACGGAGTCCCAGGGTAGGGCAGAGTACGCCCGTCGTGCGCGACGAATTGCGCGGAGGGCGGAGAGATGTGAAATCACGGTCGTCATAGCTATAACGTACTAAGTTGGCGGCAGAATGCGACCGCCATACCGTTCTTTTCGCTCAGCGGGGCGCTGCGCGCCATGAACGGCTGGGTGTTATGAAATCGGTGGAATCGGTTGAGGGGATTGCAGGAAATTGAGCTCTGCCGCGAAGGTTGACGATAGCTACTGGACAGTTAGTTCAGATACGTATAAGACGGCGGGCGTTCGAGGCGTTTCTAAGGGCTTTCGAGGGCGATTTGAGGGTAAATATGCGGCGGTCGTACTCGAAAGCGATGAGCTTTGGGCAGTATGGCGTTCGCCGGGGAGCTCAGAAGGCTCAGAACGGCCTTTGGAGCTTTAAAAAAATACGTATCTGAACTAATTGTCCAGGGAAGGTTGTCGAGGGGTAGAAAAAGGGTCGGAAGCGAGCTTCCGACCCTTTAAAAACACCAAAGATGATGAGATGCACGCTGGATTACAGCGCGAAGTCGCCGCCGACGAGCGTGGAGACGGGCTCCTCGTGGTAAACGGCGGAGATGGCCTGAGCGAACTCCTCGGCGACCGAGATGGTCTTGATCTTGCCGCCGACCTCGACGGGAATGGCGTCGGTGACGAGGCACTCGACGATCGGGGCGTCGTTCAGACGCTCGATGGCCGGACCGGAGAAGATGCCGTGGGTGGCGCAGACGTAGATGTCGCCGGCGCCCATAGCCTTGAGCTCCTTGACGTTGGCGCACAGGGTGCCTGCGGTGTCGATCATGTCGTCGTTGATGATGCAGGTCTTGCCCTTGATGTCACCGATGATGCCCATGACCTCGGCGGCGTTGTGGCGCGGACGGCCCTTGTGGGCGATGGCCAGGTCGCAGCCGAGCATGTCGGACAGCTTCTTGGCGGCCTTGGCGCGGCCCACATCGGGGGAGACGACAACCAGGTTGTCGGTGTCGAAGTGCATGTTGTTGTAGTACTGGCCAAACAGCGGCAGTGCGGACAGGTGGTTAACCGGGATATCAAAGAAGCCCTGGATCTGACCCTGGTGCAGGTCGAGGGTAATGATGCGGTTGACGCCGGCGCGCTCGAGTAGGTTGGCGACGAGGCGGGCGGTGATGGGCTCACGCGGGCCGGCCTTGCGGTCCTGGCGGGCATAGCCGTAGTGGGTGATGACGGCGGTGATGGAGCGGGCGGATGCGCGCTTGGCAGCGTCGGTGGCGATGAGCAGCTCCATGAGCATGTCGTTGACGTTGCCGCCGGCCACGGACTGAATCAGGAAGACGTCGGCGCCGCGGACGGTCTCGTCGTAGCGGGCGTAAATCTCACCGTTGGCGAACTGCTTTAGCGTAAGGCCCGAAAGCTCGACCCCAAGGTACTCAGCGATCTTCTGAGCGAGGGGACGGTTGGAGGAACCGGAATACACGCGGATGGACTTGCGCATATTCTCCGACTTCTCGGGATCATTAATCGGCATTACCCTTCTCCTTTATACATCGAATGCCATATAGATGCCTTTTTGCATTGTAACCGTGCGGCGGGGTTAATCGGGTCTTGATAACGTCTTTACCGTCAACGGACACGAACCGACCACTCATCCGGTCGCGCAGGTCACGATAGAAAAAGGAGCCGTCCCCATGGAACAGCTCCTTTTGTGCTTGGTGAAACGTTATGCCTCGTCGTCCTCGTGCAGACGACGGCGATAATCGGCAGCCCAGCCCTCAATGTTTACCTGACGGGCGCGGCCCAGACCGAGTGCGTCGGCCGGGACCGGCTCGGTGATGACGGAGCCGGCGGCCACGAGCGCACCGTCGCCAATCTGGGCGGGCGCGACCATCATGGTGTCAGAACCGATGAAGGCATCCTTGCCGATGACGGTCTTGTGCTTGTGGACGCCGTCGTAGTTGCAGGTGATAGAGCCCGCGCCTACGTTGACGCCGGAGCCCATGGTGGTGTCGCCGATGTAGGACAGGTGGGGCACCTTGGAACCCTCGCCGATCGTGGACTTCTTGATTTCCACGTGCGTACCGGCCTTGGAGCCGTCGAGCATGTGGGTGCCCGGGCGCAGGTAGGCGCGCGGGCCGCAGTCGACGCCGTTCTCGATGACGGCCTCGATGGCGATGGTCTCATCGATGATGCAGCCGCTGCCGACGGTGGTGTCGGTGAGGCGGCTGTTGGGGCCGAGCTGGCACTCCTCGCCCACGGTGACGTGACCGATCAGATGCGTCTGCGGCCACACGACGGTGTCGCGGCCGATGGTGGCGTCGGGACCGATCCAGGCCTGCGTGGGGTCGATGAACGTGACGCCTTCTGCCATCCAGTGCTCGTTGATGCGGTCGCGCGCGATGGCGGTGAGCTGCGCGAGCTGGATGCGGCTGTTGACGCCCAGGCCGTCGCGGTAGTCGTCGCAGTGGAAGATGGAGACTGCCTGGCCGTGACCCTTGAGGATTTCGAGCATGTCGGGCAGGTAGTACTCGGACTGCGCGTTGTCGTTGCCGATCTCGTTAATGTGGGCGGCAAGCTGCGCGCCGTCGAAGGCGTAGCAGCCGGCGTTGCACTCCAGCAGCGTGGCGGCCTGCTCGGGCGTGCAGTCCTTCTGCTCGATGATGCGCTCGATCTGACCATCGGCGCCCAGCTTGATGCGGCCGTAGCCAAAAGGATCGGGCGGGGTCATGGTCATGACGGTGCAGGCGAGCTCGCCGGTGGCGACGGTCTGCGCGAACTTGGCGACGGTGTCGGCGGTGATGAGCGGCAGGTCGCCGTTGAGCACGACGACGGGGCCTTGCGTGATGCCGCAGGCCTCGAGCGTGACCTTCACGGCGTGACCGGTGCCCAGGCGCTCGGTCTGCTCGACGCACTCGATCTTGGTGGCGCTGTTGGCGTAGGCGCCGTCGATGAGGGCGCGCATCTCGTCGGCGTGGCTGCCGATGACGACCACGACGCGGCTGCAGCCGGCCTTGATGGTGGCGTCGACGATCCACTGAACCATGGGCTTGCCTAGAATCTTGTGCGAAACCTTGCAGTGGTTCGACTTCATGCGGGTGCCCTCGCCGGCGGCGAGGATAATTGCGGTTGCGTCCATGTGATCTCCTGTTACGTTATAGAGACGTGTGTTTGGAAACGATACACGGCGCAATATGATACCGCAGGCATATGATGAGCGCGTAACGATTGATGCGCGGCAGCTGAGGCTTGGGCCGGCGGTACGGCGTTTGCGCTGGTTGTGTATGGTGGCGGCGCTGCGGCGTTGACGTTTGAGCGAGGGGATGGGGATGCCCGTGGACACCATGCGAGAGGAATCGGGCAACGAACCCGTCGCGGCATTTTCGATGTCGCATCCGGCGGTGCCGGCGCTCTACATGGTGCTGACGTTGGGGCTCACCATGTTCTCGATGCAACCGGTGCTGATTGCGCTATCGCTTGCGGGCGGGTTGGCGTACGGGCTTGCGACGCGCGGTGTTGCGCGCACGTTGGGCGCGCTTCGCTGGCAGCTGCCGGTGATTTTGATCATTGCGGTGCTCAATCCGCTGTTTAGTGCATCGGGCTCGACGGAGCTGTTTCGTATTGGCATGCGTGCGGTGTATCTAGAGAGCATGGTTTACGGCCTGTGCATGGGCGGGCTGTTCGTGGCGAGCGTGCTGTGGTTTGAGGCCGCGGCGTCGATGCTCGAATACGACAAGGTACTTGCGCTTTTGGGCAACGCCGCGCCGGTGCTCGCGCTCATGATCTCGATGTGCATGCGGCTTATCCCGCAGTTTTTACGCCGCGGTCGTACGGTACTGGCGGTGCAGGATGCGATTGATGTGCCGGGTCGCGCGCCGGCCGATCCCGTGCGTTCGCGCCTACGGGCATCGAGCGTGTTGATGGGCTGGGGCATGGAAGATTCGCTGGAGCGCGCGGACGCCATGCGCTCCCGTGGATGGGGCGCCGCGACACGTCGCACGACGTACGCGCGGTATCGGCTGGGTCGCGGCG
>CAJJZO010000050.1 GCA_905197585.1 uncultured Collinsella sp. | reverse complement strand
GCGTCGGCCACGTGAGCGGTTTCGCCGCGATCGTGAACCCGGGTGCCTTCGAGGCGGCCGTGGCCAAGGCCGATGGTGAGGCCGCACTGGAAGCTTGGCGTGAGCGTGCCAACGCCCGGACCAACCTCGAGCACGCGCTCATCGCCCGCAAGCTCGGCAAGCTCGCAAATGCGCTCGATCACATGGTTGTCGATCAGGAAGTTCTGGCCCAGGCGATGCTTGGTCGCAAGGCCAAACTCCTCCAGCAGCTCCCTTGTTGCCGTGGGGTTTGCCAAAGGCGAAGTTGTCATAGTTGCCTCCTTAGCATGGTGGCGACGTCTTGAAACAAAAGGGCATGGACCGTTGCGGCCATGCCCTTACACCTAAACTGCGAATTGCCGATATGGCGCGCGGTGTCTTAGCCCAGACGCGGGAACAGCGGCTCGCCCTTCTCGACGGGAGCGCCGCCGGCAAGCAGACCCCAAGCGCAAATACCCTTGAGATCGTCGCTTGCGGCCTCGTCCTCGCAGGACAGACGGCGCAGAGCCTCGGCAGAAGTCTGAGGCATGAGCGGCATCAGCAGGTGGGCGGCGATGCGGATGGCTTCGAGCAGGTTGTAGATCACAAACGCGAGCTCGTCAGCCTTGGCCTCGTCCTTGGCAAGCGCCCAAGGCTCGGAGTCCTCGATGTAATGGTTGGCGGCGTGGATGAGCTCCATGACCTCGTCCTTGGCTCCACCGTAATCGAGCACGTCCATCTTGGCCATATAGCGCTCAACCAGGCCATCGGCAATCTTTGCCAGCGGGTTGTCGAACGCATCGAACGATGCGGGCTTGGCGGGCGCGCAGCCGTCAAAGTACTTGCCGCTCATGTTGAGCGAACGCGAGATAAGGTTGCCCCAGCTGTTGGCCAGGTCGGCGTTGTAGACCTGCTCCATGCGATCGAAGCTGATGGCGCCGTCGGTGCCGGGCACCACGTCGGTCATGAAGTAATAGCGATAGCCCTCGACACCCAGCATGTCGATGACGTCCTGCGGAGCGATGGCGTTGCCGCGGCTCTTGGACATCTTTTCGGCCTTGCCGGTCTCGGCGTTGCGCACGGTCAGGAAGCCGTGGGCAAAGACATGCTCGGGCAGGGCCTCGCCGATGGCCATGAGCATGGCGGGCCAAATGACGCAGTGGAAGCGGATGATGTCCTTGCCCACGATGTGGAACTGCGCGGGCCAGCGATAGGCCAGCTCGGCACGGGCCTCGTCGGTGTCGACACCGTAGCCGACAGCCGTCATATAGTTGAGCAGGGCGTCGAACCACACGTAGGTCACGTGGCCCTCATCAAACGGAACCTGAATGCCCCAGTCAAAGCTCGTGCGGCTCACGGAAAGATCGTTGAGGCCGCCCTCGACAAAGCTGCGTACCTCGTTCATGCGGAACGCAGGCTCGACAAAGTCGGGGTGCTCATCATAGAGCTTGAGCAGCTTGTCCTGGAAAGCGGAAAGCTTAAAGAAGTAGGACTCCTCCTGCACGCGCTCGAGCGGACGGTGGCAATCGGGGCACAGGTGCTGGCCGACGCTGCCGTACTCCTCGTCGCCCTTCTGGACCTGCGTATCGGTAAAGTAGGTCTCGTCAGGCACGCAATACCAGCCGTCGTAGCTGCCCTTATACAGGTATCCGGACTCCTTCATGCGCTCCCACAGATACTGCACCGCATGATGCTGGCGCGGCTCGGTGGTGCGGATGAAGTCGTCGTTGGAGATCTCGAGCTTGTTCCACAACTCCTTGAAGTGCGGAGCCTGGCTGTCGGTCCACTCCTGCGGCGTCATGTTGTGCTTGGCTGCGGCCTCGGCGACCTTCTCGCCATGCTCGTCCATGCCGGTCAGGAACTTGACGTTGTAACCGGCAGAGCGGCGATAACGAGCCTGGACGTCGGCGATGATGGTGGAATAAGCCGTGCCCAGGTGCGGATCGGCGTTGACGTAGTAGATGGGCGTCGTGATAAAGAACGAAGGCTTGCTTTGATCCATGGGGTTAGTCCTCCAGAAAAACGTTGCATACAGGGGATGATTCTAGCGCAAGGGCTGGATATCCTCCATCTATTGCATATCGAGCACCATGGCATAGACATCGCGCTTGCGGCGCGAATACTTCTGAGACAGGCGCTTGGCCACCGCAGAGGCGGGCTCCCCCTCCTCAAGCGCGGCGCGGATATCCTCGCGCAGGGCCTCGTCGGGATCTGCCGCCGCAGCGCCAGCCGGCACGATGCCGGCCTCCTCGTCCTCACTCGGCGGCGCGATGACCAGCGCAATCTCGCCCTTTACCTCGCCACGAGCACGCAACTCCTCGGCAAGCTGGGCGGCGGGCCCACGCAAGACCTCCTCGTGTAGCTTGGTGAGTTCGCGGCAGACGGCAACCTCACGCTGGGGAAAGACCTCCACCACGGCCTCGAGCGTCGCCACGATGCGATGTGGAGACTCGTAGAAGATGAGCGCGCCGGGCACCACGGCAAGGCGCTGCAGACGGCGCACGCGGTCACCGTGCTTGCGGCCCAAAAAGCCCTCAAAGAAAAATTGCTCGCAGGGAATGCCGGACGAAACGAGCGCCGTGACGCAAGCAGAGGGCCCGGGGATAACTTCGACGGGTACATCGGCCTCACGCGCTGCCTCGACCAGCGCCTGGCCGGGATCGGACACGCTCGGCATGCCGGCGTCCGAGGCAAAGGCGAGGGTTTCCCCCGCCAGCAGACGGTCGACCAGGCCGGCGGCGCGGCTGGCGATCACATTCTCGTCGCAACGGACAAGCGGCTTGGAGATACCCAGGTGCATTAGCAGCTTTGACGTCACACGCGTGTCTTCGCAGCAGATGGCATCGGCGGCGGCAAACGCCTCGCCAACGCGCGGGGACAGGTCTCCCAAGTTGCCGATGGGTGTGCCGACCACATAGAGTTTGCCCGTATGGGCGCTGTTTTGCGTCATATCAACCTATTCAATCATGCCGCGCTCGAGCGTACCGAGCGCCGCGCGGGCATCCCATGCCGCAATACGCTTCTCGGTCTTCCACGTTTGGAAGAACCAACCGGCAGCCGGCGCAAACGATGCCAGCTGATTGGCGATGAACACGCGCTCGTAGGCATTGCGGCCCTCGGGCGTAACCGACGAGTTGGCAAAGATCGCCGCACCCGACCATTCGCCCACCAGCACGGGGAACCCCGTCGAAATCGCTTCTTTAAGCTCGCGCTTGTTACGCGAAATCGCCGTCGTCAGCCCGCGGGGGCTCGTGATGTCGAGTGCATACTCGTCACGGTAATGGTACAGGTGAAGGTCCATGTAGACGTTCTTGTACTTGGTGCCGCGCATAAAATGCTTCCACTCGCTGGGATACCCCGAAGACGAGAAGACGACGATTTTATCCTCGGGCATATACGAACGGACGAGCTCGTAAGCATCGCGATAGAAGTTGCGCAGGTAGTGAGCAGGAATGCCATCCGTCATGGTAAAGAGGCTCTTGCGGACGCTCATCTGCGGCGTGTCAAGCAGCTCAATGCCCAGCAGGCTCTCGGCCTCACCGTAGCGATCGGCCAAACGCTCGAGCACGTCGAGTGCGACATGGCGGCCGTTAGTGGACGAATGCCACTCGGCAACAGCCTCCGGCGTGGTGGGCGAATCGTTGGAATCGCCCTGACCACCGGGCACAGTTGCCAGGTCAAGCAGCACGCGAATGTTGTACTTGGCAGCCCACTCAATCGCGCGGTCGATGTAGTCGACAACCGAGATGTAGGACGCATCGGACTCCTGCGAGCCAAAGGCATACCAGGGCACCGGCAGACGCACGGCATTGAGACCGATCTGCGCCATGCGACGGAAATCGTCCTCGCTCACAAACGTCTCGTAATGACGGCGCATGCGCTCGTTATAGGCGGCGGTGCCCATGGCCTCCTGCAGCTCGGCCGCGTTGGATGCACCGGTCGCCGCGTATAGCGACGGGGTCACCCAAGGCTCGGGAATAAACCAGCCAGAGAGATTAACGCCGAGTATCCTCTCCATCACTGCCCCCTTTTGAATCATACGGGCTAAGCCCGCATCGCTCTTGCATGACATATCTATCGATTTGAGTATACCCGCGCATGCAGACAGGCGACCGAACGGTCTACAAAGTGGCGCAAAAGTGGGAGGAATGTCTGGGACAGGTGGGCACGAGCTGGTGCGCCGAGATGTGCGCGCACGTCGGAAGTAAGCGCCGGAAAGCGCATCCCGTTCTGAACGCGGGATCTGGGACGCAGTTTCCGCCAAAGACCGCAAAAGGAAAGCACATCCCATTCTGACGCCGGATTCCGGGTCGCGCTTTCCCAAGCGGCCTCAAAGCGGAAAACGCATCCCACTCTGAAGCCAAATTCCGGGACGCAGTTTCCGCAGAACCCTACATAAAAGAAAAGGACCCCTTTGCAGAGGTCCTAGTCAATTCAAGGTGGCGGGGAAGGGAATCGAACCCCTGACACGAGGATTTTCAGTCCTCTGCTCTACCAACTGAGCTACCCAGCCATTTGAGGTGTGCCTTATTTCAAGGCTTGATTAGTATAACCAAGGACGCGTTCCGGTCAACCGAGAATTTTAAAAAAGTTTTTGAGCACAGCCTCGGTTCTATAAATCGGCACGTCAGGGGCATCAGCCGGCAGCAAGAAGTTTTTCACTCAGAGCCGAACGGGCAAACTCACTTGGCGTCATCCCCTCGGCAGCCGCCCGTCGACGAATGGCCTCCTTCATTCCCAGAGGAATCTTGACCGACAGCGTTGCCGTCCCCTCACCTGAGAGTGGGGGCCGTCCATGCACAATCCCACCAACGGTGTGTTCGCCATCCGGAAACTCTCCGCGCTCGTACGACTTGCACCACGCGTCAATCATTTCATCCGTTACAACCTGACCATTAGCGGCCGTATACGTCTTGCCCATCATCGACCCCTTTGCCGAGTCTGTTCAATCTTCTGCCAAAATTTCTTCTGGACTGGAGACAAGGCATGAATGATAAGCCACCCACGGACAAGCTCGACCGCGACAAGCTCCACGCTTCGTCCGTCTGGGAGCCATCCAATCGCAAGCCATCTCGGCGGCTCGTCCTTCGACTCGCGACGAATGCACTCAGTAACCGCAAGCCAGGCGCTAAGCACCTGCTTTTCCGTCAGGTGCTTTTTAGCGTTGGGATGGATCTCAACATCCATGCATCTTCTCCTCCATCTTACCCAATTTCGTATGACGAAAGTCCGCTGTCGCCAATTCTTACGCCGGCACTTGTTGGAGGGCAGGGAGCGAGGCGAGGATTGAGGGACGTTCCAGTACGGCCCAGGCGCACGGGTGAGAGCACATGCGCCACGGACGGACGTTTTCATAGCGTGCGAGGATGTTGCCGTTGCGGTCGATAAAGGCGATATCGATGGGATAGGCCATAAAACACGTGTGGACCGAGGAACAGTGCGGAAACGCCATGACGAGCGGCAGGCCGTTGGCGGCAACCGGACGCCGTCCCAGCATGCCGAGCAGGCGCACGACGAACGACTCCGCCACCGCAAACTCGGCCGGCGTCCAACCCAGCCTGTTGAGTGCCCGCGCGTAAGCGATGTAGGACGAGACCGCGCTCACATAACCACCCCCGGACGCCATGGATCGACCGTCACCGCGCGCTCGTGCGACAACGTTGTCGGCGCCCCCAGCGGAACGCCAGCGATGCTGAGAGAAGTCGGCCACGGCTCATAGTGCATGGTACAGGCGTAGGTCCTAAACGTACCGGATAGGGAGAGCAGGCCACCATCCGATGCCTCCGGGCCTTGCTCGCTCGACACTTCGATCTGCAAGTCATAGCCTTCCATGGCATTCAGAATTTGTGTCTGAACCGTCGCCGAGGCATCGGCAGAGCTTTCGTCGCCCTCCCCCTCCGACGCCACGGCGTGCGCCAACACGATGTCGGGCACCACGCGGTCGAAGCGCGCGACAGCGCTGGCAAAGATCATGACGTTGTACACGATGAGTGCCAGCACCAGCAAAACGGGCGTAACCACTGCCATCTCAACCGTCGCTTGGGCGCGCTCCTCGCGCAGACGCATGCGGATACTCATTACGACCCACCGCCCAGAGCGCCAACCAGCGTGGCGACATCGACGGTGAGTGGGATGGAGCCGCCGCCGGGCAGAGGAATCTCCGCAAGCGTGAACACCGTACCGCCAATGGTGCGTTCGACTTGATATTCCAACGCCTCGCAAAGCGCCTTGGGATCGGTCACGCCCAACGGAATACTTCGCAGTTTGTCTTGCGCTTGAGAGAGACCCGCAATGTCAGACCCCGGGCTCTTAATGACATTTGCGGAATCGGTCAGCACCGGCTTTCGCAGGCGCAAGTCGCACGGTTCCAAACCCAGCGCCGCCACGGACGCCGAAACGGTATCGCCGAGCCACGATGCGATGGAGCCCAACGCGCCGCCGCCCCCTCCTAGGTCTTTAATCATCTCGTCCATAAGTTCGTCGGCCGAACCTTGGATATCACCGTATCCTACGAGCAGCCGTCCCCAAACATCCATGACGCCGTCGAGCACGCCGGCAACGCCGCCCGAGCGTTCCTTCAATGTCGAGAAAAATCGCGAAAGCACGTTGTTTTGCGCCGTCGCCTCATCGGGCGCCAGCACCGCGGCAGAGATGGCACCGCGACTGCCAAGCTCAACCGCCGTGTTAAACGAGGAGTTAAGTTGATCGGGGCTGGTCATATCGCCCGAAACCGCAAGGGCGACCACGCCGTTGCGACCGGGCGGCGCGATACGCGGACGCTCACCCGAAAGCGCTTGAATGGCCTGATCGAATGCGCTTCCCGCGCGATCTGCCTCGCCTTCGGTCTGTCGCTCGAGCTCAAGCTCTTTGTTGCGGCATTCGGCGTAGTCTTCCATGGCGTCTTTGAACTTGTCAAAGTGATACTCGAAGCCGTTTTCGATCGATGTAGAAGGAGCGGCGACGGCACCCAGTGTCTTGACTCCAAAATGGCAGCGGTCGCATGCTTCTCTCCCGTCAAAGTCAGCAACCGATGACAGTCCTCCCGGCGCTCCCTTTTTATAGTTTGGGCAGCCAGTTCCATAATGGATGTACGTCTTGCCGTCATTGCTGCTCGTCGGCCACGCGGCATCGGTATAAAGATCGCTCGCCCTGACCTCGTCCGCATTGCGCGGCAGCAGCGGCAGGTCCGCGACGACGCTCGTGCCGTCGTCCACGATGGAGGCACGCCCGAGCTCTTCACCGGCATACCGATAGAACGCCTTTCGAGCGGCAGACTCCGCCTGCATCTCGACACCGCTTCCAAGCGGCTTTTCGTTAGCCAGGCGCTGACGGTAATATGTTCTCGCTCGGTCAAGCGCCACCTGGGGCTCCCACGTGACGCTCGATGCGTAATGTGGGTTGAGCTCGCCCGGCAGCGACGCCAGCTTCTTCGCGCGCTCCCACATGCACGAACGGCTACCAATCGTGCCCTTGTCCGACCCGCCGCAGTCCGCAAGCCAGGCGCGCTCTTTTGCTTTCGCCGTATCCTCAGAAGCCTCCTTCAACTTTTTGGCTGCGAGCTCTAAATCATCTGACGTGTCTTTAATAGCATCGGGCGAGATCTCGGACCCCTCGAGCGCAGCGAAGTCCGACTCGGATGTCCTGGGCACGGCAAGCGCCGTACCGGTATAGCTCACGCTATCGGTATCCTGCGCCGACACCGCCTGTGTAGCTCGCGCGGCAACCAGATACGGCAGAGCCGTCTCGATTTTCTGTAAGCCTTCCGATGCGCTTTTGGCAAACTTGTTGCGCGTTTTAATGATCCCAATCCCGGTGTCGACCATATTGCCGGCAACCGGCTCGGCACCCGGGATGAGGATGGCGACCAGGCCCGTCCCGATCGTGGCAAACCCCGCCAGCCCCAGACTCAAGATGCTCGCATCAACCACCGTGGCAGCCGTGTGATAGGACGACACTACGTTGGCACCCGCCAGCGCGCCGCTATCGGCCGCCACCTGGGTATCCCCGGCACGCGACATGCTCCATATCGCCGCGGTTGACGAAAACAACAACGTAAGCACCACTAGGATGACCACGGCAGAGGAAAGCGTGGTGTAGGCACCGTCTTCGATAAACAGGTCGATACCGGCTCGACCCATAAAGCCTCCTCGTTTGCGATGGCAGCTCGGACGGCGCGTCAAAACGCGCCTAGACCAGAAACGCTTAATCCCATGCAGCAATCCACGAATCATAATCTCCCTCCAGCCATTCGGGACGCGATTGATACGAGACATTGACCTTGAGCTCAACGTAGTCGCCCTCGGCGGTACCACCCATAGCCTGCGCAAACGCACCGATCACAGGCAACGGCTTGACCTCGCCGGAAACGGACACGGACGAGACGCCACCCGCACCGGCCCGGCCAAGCTCGATATCCCACGACAACGGCCCGCCGGCATGAAAGATCGAAACGTTGGGCACTGCGGCAAGCCGGCGGCGGGTGAACTCCTTAAGATCATCGTCCTCCGCCGTCGTCGTGGTCATGAGCCGCGCGGTCTCGGCGGCGGCAGACTCCATGACCGCGCGCGTATAGAGCAGGCACACCGGTTGCAGTGCGAGAAGGATGAGCGTCAGAAACGTCGGCAGCAAAAAAGCGGCCTCGACCGTAGACTGCGCCCGGTCCTCACGCGCGATATCAATACAACGCGATGTCCTTAGCGCCCGCAGCGGCGTCGATAACCGACGTCGAGGCAACGCCATGGGATGCCGCCCGCTCGACCAGCGCCGCCAAGCGCCCATCGGTGCCAGCACGCCAAAGTCCCGCGATCGCCAGCACGATGGAAAGCAGCGCCACCGTGACGATGGCGTATTCGACCGTCGCCTGGGCAGATTCCTCGCGCAGGACGTCATGCATTTCACGACCCCTCCTTTGAGTTCGATGCCTGCGGGCTCAGGCGGATCACGCGCAGGCGGCACGAAGCATCGCCGACATCCGCAGCAACCGTCACCATATCGACCCAGCCGCGTCCATCGCGCACGATGGCGCCCCATACGTTGCCCTTAATATCGAGATAGCCGCTCAGGGCGAGCTGGGCCGTTGGCACCTCGCGGTAGGCGCGTAACATATCCGCCGCTGCCTCGGTCATCGGTCGGTCCTCGGACCATGCAAGCCGGACCGCAATCGCGTTGCCCTCAGGCGAATCCGTCGCAGTGGCAGACCGCTTGTCGAGCGTCCGCAGAAAGGTTTGCGCCGTGACAGCGACATCCGAATCGTCCGCATCTCGCGTCTCATCTTTTTGAGACGCCACCGCCGAATCTGAGCCCGAGTCGAAGGCGGCCCCAGGACGCTGCTGCCGCGCGGCGTTTAGCCCCCAAACCGCCACTGCCACCGCCACAACCACACAGGCAAACACCAGCAGTGCGCCGACAGGCCGCCTACCCTCTACAGGCTGTTGATGCCCTCGCTGATCGCATCCCATAGCTCTTTAACCTTGCCTTTAAATGCAACGATGGCAATAATCGCGATCACCACAAGCACGCCCACCAAAATGGCGTACTCGGTGGTACCCTGCGCGCTCTCCTCCTGCAACAGTTCCTTGGCATGCTGGCGAGCGCGGATCGCCCGGCAAAAAGCCCAGTTCCAAGCCTTGTCAGCAACTTCGACCATCGTGTTCATGTATTCCTCCCTACATCATCCCGCCTGCTCCCAGCAGCGGGCCCAATATGGACAGAAGCAACGCCGGCAAGATGAGCGTGCCGGTGGGAATCAGCAGCTTGACGGGCGCACGCTCGATCTCGCGCTCAACCGCGGCGCGATGAGCTGCACGGATCTCGCGACTTTGAGCGGCCAGCGTCTCGGCAAGTGGGGCACCCAGGGCGAGCGCCTGCCCCACCGTGATGGCAAAGGTCTCGAGCGCTCGCACGTCCAGGTCGCGCGCGGCGGCCAACAACTCGTCCTCACGCGTGCCCACGCCCACCTGCCACGCCATGCGGGCCCGCTCAAGGCGAAGAGCCAGCACTGACCGGCGGTTGGCGCAGAAAATCTCAAGCGCCGCATCAAACGAAAGACCGGCCGAAAGACCCAAGCGAACAACATCGATCATCTCGGACACTTCGCCGAGCGACACTCGCGCCGGGCCGCCCGCCCCAACCGCGCCCTTCACTCGCGCGGTCAGGGCATCGGCCACCGAGCGACCCGCAGCAGCGACCAGCACTGCCTCGCGCTTGCAGGTACCTGCGATCTTGCGTGCATCCGCCCGATCCAAACCCGTCGCGACAAATACACTCAGAGCGCACAGGCAAGCCGCAACTGCAACCAGGGCGCTCATAGCTCCACCCTCATAATGCGCCGGATAACCACCAGGGCAACGGCGTTGAGGGCAAGACCCAGCACCACAGCGCCCGCACCGGCAGGCGTCACAAGACCGCGACGAAAATCTGCCGAAAGCAGCTCCAACACCGCGCACATGCCCGCCCGCATC
>CAJJZO010000049.1 GCA_905197585.1 uncultured Collinsella sp. | reverse complement strand
CCAGACCATGGTTGTAGTAATCACCATAGCCGGCATCGCCGATGATCTTCTTGGAAAGCTTGAAGATGTCGTTACCCTCAACGCCCGGATGGATGGCGGCGACGCACTCCTCGTGCGTGCGGCGCACGAGTGCGTACAGGTCGAGCTGCTCCTGGGTGGGCTCGCCAATCACGACAGTGCGCGTCATGTCGGAGCGGTAATCACAGTAGCCCGCGCCGTAATCCATGAGGACAAAGTCGCCCTTCTCGATCACGCGGTCGCTCGGCACGGCATGCGGGTTGGCGGTGTTGGGACCGCTCGCTACGATGGAGCCGAAGGCAAGGCTGTCAGCGCCATTGGCGAACATAAAGTTCTCGAGCTCGTTGCGAACTTGCTTCTCGGTCATACCGGGCTTAATAAAGCCGAGCATGTGCTGGAAGGCGGCGTCAGTGATCGACTGTGCATGGCGCATGAGCTCGATCTCCTCGGCATCCTTGATGGCGCGCATCTTGCGGATGTCGTCATGCATCAGTGGCAGCATGCAGGCAACGGAGCGGTCCTCCAGGCCGCGCTGAATACCCTGGTAGAAGTTGATCTGCATGTCGTCCTCGACAGCGCAGACGCGGCACTTGTTGGCCGCGATTTTGCCGGCGACCCAACCGGGGATGGTGCCCTCGTCCATGTCGTAGACCCAGGGGCTGCCGGCGGGCGTGTTCTCCTCAAAGCTGTTGAGGTAGCGCGAGTCGGTATGGAACAGGCACTGGTCGGCCGTAATAAACGCAGCGTGCGGGAACTCGAAGGTGTAGTCGAATACGCCCTTCACGCCCGTAAGCCAACGAAGGTTGGCCTCGTCGCGCACCACGATGGCATCGTAGCCACGCTCGGCCATCAGGGCACGGACACGCTCGATACGACCGGCAGGACCGGCAGCAAACTCAGACATGCAGATTCCTTTCTTGTTGTCTCTATATAGACGGGACGGGTCTCAACCGAACGACGGAATCGCATGCGATCCGCAACCGATTGGAAACCCGTCCCTCAACATGATACGAAAGACGATGGATGTCAATAAATCTTAGAGAAGTTCTTTGCGAGAAGCCAAATAGGCGCGAACATGGCGCTCAAGAACCTCGTCCTCAACGCTCGTTAGGCGAATGGCACCGAGTGCTGCGGGCAGCGGCAGCATGCTGCGATTCGAGCGAGCGAACTGCTGCTTGCGGAACTCCTCGATAAACGCGGTGGGCTCCAGGTCGAAGGCAAGCTCCTCGATACCAAAGTCCTCCAGGCAGTCATCGACCTCAAAGACGTAATCGATATCAAAGTCGCAGGCGTCGTGGGCAAGGCGCGCCTCAAAGCGCATGCCCTCGGACAACAGCTGGTAGGCAGGGACCTGCGAAGCGGCATCGCCCAAGCAGGCGCGCAAGGTACGCTCCCCCGTCTTGCCAAAATCGAGCGCATGGCGGGCGCTCGGGTTCGTGGCCATCAGTACGTCCTTGCAGGCAGTTTGAGACCATTGAACGGCATTAACGAGCGCGACCTCCTCACCCGCAAGAATCTCGGGGACGGTCTCAGTAAACTGATTCCAGCGGGACTTACTGCTCGAAAGCATGGTACCAACAAGTACCACATAGCCGAGCTTGAGGTCCTCGGGGTCCGCCTCGCGAACAAGGTTGAGGTCACACACGACCAAGCCCGGCTCGGGACGGAACGCGATAGCGGGAAGCGCATTCGCCGACGAGGCGACAAGCGGCTTCATGGTCGTCGCGACCGTGAGCATGGCGTCGAAGGTCGTCGGCAGCAGCGCGCACTCGGTTCGGCCACACCACTGGTTGGCGCACCAGCTAACAACCGAGCAGGTTGCGGCATTGCCAACGGCGACAACCAGATCGTCGCAGGTAACGCCGTTGGCAGACAGGGCGCCAAAGATCGCATCGGCATCGGCCAGCGTGGCACCAGCAGGCGAAACCTCAAGGACGAGCAGCGACACGGCAAAACCGGCGTCGACCAGCGCATGCTCGACGACCTCGCCAAAACGCTCGGATATAGCGTCGTTCCAAACCACCATCGCGCGCTTAGGCTTGCCCACGGCCGAGGCAAACATGCGCGAAAGCTCATCGAACGCGCCCAATCCGACACGGACATCGACGCTGCGGTTTTGGAAATTGATCAGTTGACGGCGAATCATAGCAGCCCACGCTCCAAAAGCATCTCGGCACAAAGGTAGGAAACGTCCTCGAAGGACTTGTTGCGAATATCAAGGGTAAGGTCGGCGGCCTGGCGATACAGCGGACGGCGATGCTCAAACAGGCGCGCAGCATGCTCGGGCGAACGGAAATCGGGGCGCGTGTCGGACCGACGAATCTGTCGAATCGAATCCTCGAAGTCGCCCTCGAGGTACACGCACGTACCCATTTCGTGCATCAGTTCAATATTCACCGGCGTTTCGACGATACCGCCCCCGCACGAAACCAACAGGCTGCGCTCGCTTTGGAGCGAACGGAGCGCCGAGGTCTCGAGCTCGCGAAAACGATCCTCGCCCTCGGTCTCAAAAATCTCGGTTACCGACTTACCGCAACGGCGCACGACCAGGCGGTCGGTATCGATAAAACGCCGCTTGAACATGGTGCCGACGTTGCGCGCGAGCGTCGATTTGCCCGCGCCCAAAAAGCCGATAAAGAAGATATGGTCGCAGCCGTGTTTGATGTGCTGAGACATGGCGAAACCTATTCCTCGCAGGGAAGGTCGCGCAGGGCCCGGCGCTCAAAGATACGGAAGATCTGCGTATACCACAGGTCCTGCGTCGCCTGCGGCTTTACCAGTATGGTATCGACGCCGGCGAAATTGCCGCTCCACACGTCAGTGTAGAGCTGATCACCGATCAGCACCGCCTCGTCGGCCGTGGCGCCGAGGCGCTTAAGACCCGCCTTGAGGGCAAACGGCGCCGGCTTCATGGCGTGGCTGATGGCCTCGAGTCCCAGCTCGCGTGCAGAGCTCATGACCTGGTCGCGATGCCAGTTGTTGGACACCATGCACAGCTTAAAACCTTTGGCGCGGGCGGCGTCGAGCCAAGCAGAAACCGCGGCGGGAACCTGCTCGGTGTCGCGCGGCACCAGGGTGTTATCGCGATCGAGCAGAATGGCGCGTTTGCCATCGGCCCACAGGGTATCAAGGTCGATGCGATCGACCGAGGCAACGTATCGTTTGGGGCTAAAAATCCTCATGCTAATTCCAAGACTGTTGATGCTCTTCGTAGGTTTGCGAGAAGTACTCCTCGTCCTGCGTAATGTAGAAATACAGGTCCTCGGAGTCGGTCGGCTCAAGCGTGGCCTTGAGTGCCTCGAGCGACGGAGAGCAGATGGGCGTGGGCGGCAGACCCTCGTGTTTATAGGTGTTATACGGACTATCGCTCTGCAGGTCGTCGGCGGTAACCTCGCCACCGGTGACATACATCATGGTCGCATCGCTGTTGAGATAGCGCAGACCGTCGAGTTTGCCGGCAAGGCGGTTGTAGAAGACCGAGGCCACGTGCGCACGTTGATCGGCGTTGAGGCCCTCGCGCTCAACGATGGAGGCCAAGTTGACGATGTCGTAGTCGGACATCTCCACACCGTAGCGTTCCTTGATCTTGGCTTCGCAGCTCGCAAAGTCAAGCGACTTGTACTCGGTCTTAAACTGATCGAGCATAGCGCGAATCACGCCATCGGCCGTCGGCGAATCACCCAACGAATAGGTCTTGGGGAACAAGAAACCCTCGAGCGAGTCGTTGGCGGCACCCTTAAGGAAGCTATAGTCGTCCACGTAGTTGGAGGCCTTGGCCTGGTTGAGGAAGTCTTCCTTAGAGATGCTGTCGTAGGCCTGGGCCACACGGTCGGCGACTTGATCGACCGTCAGGCCCTCAGGGATAGTCAGCGCATTGGAGCCCGCGTTGGGGCCTTCCATGAGCTGCTGAACAACCTTGGTCGCATCCATGAGTGTGGTGAACGAATAATCACCAGGCTTGAGCGACATATCGGCGTTGAGCTTTTTCACCGCCGCATAGTAATCCTTGGGATTTTCTACGATATGGTTCTCGGAGAGAATCGAAGCGATGCTGTCACCCGAGGCACCATCGGGAATCGTGATAGTAACCTGCTGGCCTGCAACGACTTTCGCACCCTCACCGCCAAAGAAGCCCTTGACGGCTGGCACGACAAAGAAAACGATCGCGGCAAGCGCGAGCACCGTCAACACAACGCCGATGATCATGGGAACCGGAGAACTCTTCTTTTGAGCACCGCGACGAGCATGCGTGTTGTAGCTCGAGCGGGTCGCCGGAGCAACGCCATGCGAACCACGAGCGTGATGCGAATGTGATTGGGGGGCCTGCGTTCGCTGGGTAGGTGCCTGCTGCTTAAAGCGGGTGCCGCCTGCAGGCTGGGCCGTACGAGCAGTGGGCTGCTGAGCCGCGTGAGAAGCCGAATGCTGAACCGAACGAGCAGAAGGCTGCTGACCCGTCCGTTGAACAGGTTGGGCCGAACGAGAGAAGGACTGCGCCGGGCGCGCGGCAGGCTGAGCTGCGCGCTGCGTCGGCTGTGCCGGACGCTGGCCAGGCTGGGCAGGGCGCGACGCCGGCTGCTGTGTACGATTCGGCTGGCGCGGATCGGAAGCACTAGGCATGCGAAACCTCCTCGTTTTTACGATCGAGCCACGTCTGCAAAAACAGGCTGGCGGCAATCATGTCGATCTTGCCACTCATCTGCTTTTAGTTGAGTCCCTGCTCGCGCAGGATACGCTTGGCCTCTTGCGAGGACAGACGCTCGTCCTCAAACTCCAACGGAAGATCGAGCTCGTCGGCAATCTTTTGCGCCACAGCGGCAACGCGCTCGGCCTGAGGGCCGGGCTCACCGGCCATGGTCAGGGGACGTCCGCTTACCAGGATGTCGGGCTCATAGTCCTCAACCAGGTAGCGGAACGTCTTGGCCATACCGGTGACCTCGGCAGCCGGAAGCACCTTGACAGGCATCGCCATCTTGCCATCACGGCTCGAGACGGCGATGCCAATCCTGGTCTCCCCTATGTCCAGCGCGAGCGCAACCACAGCGACTTCTTAGATTCTTAGGCGCCGAGCGCGGTCTTAGCGGCCGCGAGGGCATCGGCGATGCCGGCAGCATTCTTGCCACCGGCCTGGGCCATGTTCGGACGACCGCCACCGCGACCGTCGACCAGACCCGCGATCTGCTTGATCACGTTACCGGCGTGGAAACCGGCCTTGACGGCGTCATCGGAGCCGGCAGCGAGCAGGGCCGGAGTGCCCTTCTCAGTCACGCTGGCGACGACACAAGCAACAGGGCCGGCGACCTTCTGATGCACGGTATCCCATACGTTGCGCAGGTCGGTAGCCTCAAGGCCCTGGAGCTCAGCGACAACGAGCTTATAGCCGTCAAGCTCGACGGCGCCCTCGATGGCGCTGGAGATGGCGTCGGAGGAGCCACCGGTCAGAGCCTTCTTGAGCTTATTGGACGTCTCGCGCAGCTCGGCCTGCAGGTTCTCCACGCGAGCGGGAACCTCATCCACGCGGCACTTGAGCGCAGTAGCAGCGGCGTCAACGAGTGCCAGGCGGTCGGCCATATAGTCGAGGGCACCCTTAGAGGTCACGGCCTCGATACGGCGGACATTGGAGCCCGTGGAGGACTCGGAAATGATCTTGAATAGGCCGATCTCGGCGGTGTTGGCAGCGTGTGTGCCACCGCAGAGCTCGCGAGAGAACGGCTGGTCCTCGGCGCCCACGGAGACGACGCGGACGACATCGCCGTACTTCTCTCCAAACAGAGCGACAGCGCCGGCAGCCTTAGCCTCGTCGATGCCCATAACACGGGTCACGACCGGCTTGGAAGCAAAGATCTGCTGGTTGACCAGGTCCTCGACAGCCTTGAGCTGCTCGGAGGAAAGGGCCTCGAAGTGCGTAAAGTCAAAGCGCAGGTGCTCGGGCGTCACCAGCGAGCCGGCCTGGGAGACGTGCTCGCCCAGGACCTGCTTAAGGGCGGCGTCGAGCAGGTGGGTGGCGGTGTGGTTGCGGCGCAGGAAACCACGGCGCTCGGCGTCGAGCGCGGCGGTCACGGTAGCACCGACGGTCAGCGTGCCCTCGGCAACGTGGGCGACGTGAGCATACAGGCCGTTGTGGTTCTTGGTATCGGAAACGGTCAGCGAAACGCCCTCGGCGGAAAGCTCGCCGGCATCGCCCTGCTGGCCACCCATCTCGGCATAGAACGGAGTGCGGTCGAGAACGACCTCGACGTCCTCGCCGGCGGCAGCGGACTCGACGGACTCGGCGTTGCGCACGATGGCAACAACCTTGGCGCCCTCGATCACATCGTTGTCATAGCCGTCGAATTCGGTCGCGGCGACCTTGTCGGAAAGCTCGACCCACACGTCGTTGAAGCTGCCCCAGGCATCGCCCTTGGCGTTGGCACGAGCGCGGGCCTTCTGGTCCTCCATGCAGGCAGTGAAGCCGTCCATATCGACATCGTGGCCAGCGGTGCCGGCGATCTCGACGGTCAGGTCGATGGGGAAACCAAAGGTGTCGTGCAGCTTAAAGGCAACATCGCCCGGAAGCGCAGCACCCTCGGCAAGCGCTGCCAGGGCCTCATCCAGGTAGACGCGACCGTTGTCGAGCGTCGTGGAGAAGCGCTCCTCCTCGGAGGCGACGATACCCTTAACGAGCGCGACGTTCTTGAGCAGCTCAGGATAGGCCTCGCCCATCTGAGCGTTGACCTCGTCGATGAACTTGGTCAGGAAGGCGCCCTCGATGCCCAGCAGGCGGCCGTGGAACACGGCGCGGCGGAGCAGACGGCGAAGGACGTACTCGCGGCCCTCGTTACCGGGCAGGATGCCGTCCGAGATCATAAAGTCGACGGCACGGGAGTGGTCGGCGATGATGCGCAGCGAGCGGCTGGCGCCGGAGTAATCATCGGCGTCATAGGTCTTGCCGCTGATCCCCTCGCCCAGCTTGATGAGATGCTGCATCAGATCGCCGTCGTAGTTAGCAGTCTTGTGCTGCATGATAGCGGCCATGCGCTCCAGGCCCATGCCCGTATCGAGGTTACGGTGCGGCAGCTCCGGCATGGAGCCGTCCTCCTGACGGTCATACTGGGTAAACACGAGGTTCCAGAACTCAAGGAAGCGGTCGCAGTCGCAGCCAGGCTTGCAGTCGGGGCTGCCGCAGCCGACCTCCTCTCCCATGTCAAAGTAGATCTCGGAGCACGGACCGCAGGGGCCGGTGGGGCCAGCGGCCCAGAAGTTGTCGTCCTCGCCCAGGCGGGAAATGTGGTCCTCGGCAACGCCCAGAGAACGCCACACGTCGTGGGTCTCGTCGTCCTCGGTAAAGACGGTAAAGTACAGGCGGTCGAGCGGCAGCTTGAACTCCTTGGTGATGAGCTCAAAGGCCCATGCGCAAGCCTGCTCCTTGGAGACGCCGCCAAAAGAGAAATCGCCGAGCATCTCGAAGAACGACAGGTGACGGCCGTCCTCGCCGATGCAATCGATGTCGTTGGTGCGGACGCACTTCTGGCAGGAGATCGCGCCGATCTCCTTCATGGTCTTCTTGCCCTGGTAGTACTCCTTAAACTGGTTCATGCCGGCGTTGGCAAGCAGCAGCGAGGGATCATCGGGGACGAGGGACGAAGAAGGATAGAGCTTAAGACCGCGCTCCTCAAAGAAGTTGAGGAACTTGGAGCGGATCTCGGCCGTAGTCATTGACGGGTAGTCAGCACTCATAGAGGGAATCTCCTCGGTTTCACATCGAAACAGTTCAAACGTAACGATATTACCATCCCGCCGCGCAAGTGCAAAAAAGAGGGCCGGCACAATGCCGGCCCTTCAGCGAAATTGCATGTTAGTGCGTATGAATGTTAACCAGAATTACCCCGCTAGTTGTCATCATCGTCCATGGAGCCGTCGATGCCGGTTTTGGTGTCGTCATCCGTGTTGGAATCGTCATCCTTAGCGAAGGGGTTCTTGAAGAAGCCCGTCGCATCGGGCTGCAGACCAGAGAGCTTGATCCAGGGATTATCGAGCTCGGGCTTGGGCATGGCCTTGGCCTCGGGCGCAGTCTCGTTACCGATAAGCTCAGACTCGTAGATGAAGGCGTCGTCGCCGAGCGCGTCGTAGGCGGCGACCAGGTTGCCATCGGCATCGCGGTACGGTGTACCCTTAAACACGGCGCCGTCATAGGCCACAAGCTGGCGGCCGGTCTCATTCTCGAAATAGTACACGAAGATACCCTTGAGGGCCGCACACAGCGGGATGGCAATAATCATACCGATGGGACCCATGAGTGCCGAGCCAATAACGAGCGCCGTGAGGCTCATGATGGGATGCACCTGCACCGAGCTCTGCATGACCTTAGGAGAAATCACGTTGTCGGTGACGTTTTGCGCGACCATCGTCACGATGAGCGTCCATAACGCCAACATGGGGCTGAACATGAAACCGAGCACCGTGGCGATTGCTGCGCTCACCCAGGGACCGACGACCGGAACCAAGTGCATGATGCCAGTGAAGATAGCCATGAGCGCCGCATACGGATGGCCGATGAGCATAAAACCGATAAAGGCGAGGAAACCACCGCAGATGGACGTCACGACCATGCCGCGCATGTAGCCGCCGACAGAGCGAGAAAGGATGGCGACCATAAAGCGGTACGAGGTCTCCTTCTCCTGACCGATGATGGTGCAAATCTCGTGGTGCATGCGAGGGTAGTCGCAGGCCATCCAGTAGGCAAGCACCAGACCAAGGAAGATCACGAACAACTGCGAGGCCGTATTGGTGATGAGCGGGAACACACCGCGGCCAAGCTCGGCAGCAATCTGAGACACATACTTCGATGCCACGGTAACCAGCGACGAAAGATTATCGTCCAAATACTCCTTGAGCGGCGTGTTGTTGAGCGTCTTGGCATGCGAGATCATCTCGTTGAGATCGCCACCCGCAACACGAAGCTGCTCGGGCAGGCGGCTCAGGACTTCCATGATCTGACCAAAGAGAATCGGCGACAAGATGCAAACGACACCGACGAGCACGGCAACAACAACAATTAGCGCAATAAGCGAACCGATGCCGCGATTCACGCCATGGTGCTCGAGCCAGTTGGTGATCGGGGACATCACAAAGGCAATGATGGAACCAACAGCGAGAAACTCGATAACCGGCGCCAGGATGCCCATAAGGTTAAAGATGACAGCGGCGATGACAATGCAGCCGACAACAGCCCAAATGCGAAGCGTCAGAATGCGGGTGTCGCGCAGCACGCGATCGGTTTGTTGGGGGTGTTCACTCATGAACGAATCATCACTCCGTCGGGGTCGATCTTGTCCTGAATCTTCTTAAGCGTGCGGCGCAGCAGACGCGAAACCTGCACCTGAGAAATACCCAGCTTCTTGGCGATCTCGATCTGGGTCATGCCCTTCACAAAGCGCAGCTCGATCACCTCGCGCTCGCGCGGCGAGAAATCACGGATGGCCTCCTCAATCACCAAGCGGTCATCGGTAAAGTCGAGCTCGTTGTCGTCGTCGGCGTAACGGTCGAGAATCGAAGGGGCATCGTCGGAATCGGACGCACCAGGAGCCTCGATGGGCACCGAGGTATAGGCCGAAGACGATTCCATAGCCTCGAGGACCTCATCGACAGTCACATCTAGATACTCAGCGATCTCCTCAACCTTGGGCGAACGCTGCAGCTCGTTGGTAAGTTTGTCGGTAGCCTGGTTGACCTTGGCCGAGAGCTCCTGCAGACGACGCGGTACGCGCACACTCCAGCCCTTGTCGCGAAAATGGCGTTTGATCTCGCCCAGGATAGTGGGTGTCGCAAACGTCGTGAACTCGAGTCCGCGCTCGGGGTCAAAACGGTCGATAGCCTTGAGCAAGCCCAGATAGCCGACCTGCATGAGGTCGTCGAGCGGCTCGCCGCGATTCTTAAATTTGTTGGCAAGAAACCTTACCAGGTTCATATGGGACATGACGAGCTGCTCACGGGCGTCCGGATCACCGGTCTCCTTGTAACGACGAAACAGCTCGCGGGTTTTCTCCTTGTCCCAAGCGGTCTTGCCACTCCGGGAACGTTCGGTCATATTAGATATCCGCCTTGAGGTCGAGGGAAAGCGTCAGGGGCGCCGTAGTCTTTTCGTAGGAGTCGCACACGCTCGCGAGGATGAGCTCGGCATACACCGCAGCCTGGTCGTCTTCATCGACCGTAGCCTGGTCGCCAAAGGTAATAGTCATGCCAACATGGGTCTCATCGACATCGAATTTGATGGTGATGTCATCGCAGTCGACCGCGGTGCAACCAAAGATGAAAGCCTCCTCAGCAGCCATGCGGATGTCCTCGATGCGATCGACAGACATAGAGCACAGGGCACCAACGTTGGCTGCCGTCATGCGCACAAGGCGAGCGAGACGCGGGTCACCGGCAACGGTCAGCGTGATAGGGCAGGTTGCTTCGCTACTCATCGCAGGACTCCTCGGTGGTCTCGGCGGGCGTGTAGGTGTAATACTGGGCTGCTTTAGCAGCAGGCTTCTGTGCATCATTGTCACCAGCAGCGCCATCGTCCCCGGCTT
>CAJJZO010000048.1 GCA_905197585.1 uncultured Collinsella sp. | reverse complement strand
GCGACAGCTTGAGCGCCAAGGTGACAAGCGAAAGGCCGGGGGCATCGATACGGTCGAGTAGGTCATACAACGCATCAGTCGCCGAGACGCCGCAGTCGATCGCCGTCGCCACGCGCAAAAACTCGGTATGCACTGGCTCTTGCGCGTGAGTTCCCACAAACCTCATGCCCTGGGCCAGCGAATGACCCGAGGCGAGCGACATAGAGAGTGCCGTAAAGGCCTCGGGCATGGCTTCTTCCACATCGTGTTGCTCGCGGCGACGGTCGAAGGTGTCGCGAGCGGCGCCTACGCCAAACGGTGCGAGCAGCCCCAGGACAAAGCCGATGGGCGACAGCGATACGACAGTCAGGGCAATGCCGCAGACACCACTCGATAGCAGCAAGCATGCCAGGCGCGCCTCGTCATCCTCGATAACAAGGCCAAGGCGATGTGCTGGAACCAGCGCCGCCCAGGAGCGGGTAATCTTTTTTAGCAGGTCGTTTTCTACCAACTCGCGCGGCAGCCTCTCGGCAACCGACTCAAGCGCATGGCTGACCAGTTCCGCCGGCGGCACGCGCGACACACGAGGCTCCGCCCCGCACGCCACCGCGGCAGAAAGCCCTGTCAAGCCCCCTACGACGAGGGGCACAACGATCTCCATTCGTCCACCTCCTCTTGTGTGAGCGTTCCCGAGCGCAGGCCCTCCGCGATAAACGGAGGCTCGCGATCGAGCGTCCAGGTGCGCTCGGCGGCATCGAACGTCACGTAGCGCTCAAGCTCCACGCCGCCCGACGCGCCGCGTCGCACCCCCGAATAGGAGGACACGAAACGCCTGCCGTCCGCATGACGCTCGGACATCACGATGCCGTCAAGCGCCATGGCAATCTGCTCCTCGATGAGCTCGCTCGGCAGATCGATGCCATAACGTGCAAGCAACGTCAGACGCACCACGGTCTCCTGCTCGGAACCCGCATGAAGCGTGGTGAGCGACCCGTCGTGGCCCGTGTTCATGGCCTGCAACATGTCGCAGCACTCGGCACCGCGCACCTCGCCCACCACGATGCGGTCGGGGCGCATGCGCAGGGCATTAGTTACCAGGTCGCGGATCGTCACCGCGCCCTCACCCTCAATTGAAGCCTCGCGCGCCTCTAGACGCACCACGTGCGGATGATGCGCAAACTTGAGTTCGGCAGAGTCCTCGATCGTCACGATGCGCTCGCCGGTGGAAATCTCGCATGACAACGCGTTGAGCAGGGTGGTCTTACCAGATCCCGTGCCTCCCGCAACCGCCAGGTCCTGTCGCAGCGACACCGCGCACGACAGCAGCTGCGCATACCAAAGCGGCAGCGATCCCAACCCCACGAGCTCGTCCAGCGAGCAGATACGGTCCGAGAACTTTCGGATGGTGAGAATCGGTCCGTCAATCGCCACAGGCGGAATCACCGCGTTGACGCGATAGCCCGTTTTGAGGCGGGCGTTGACAATGGGGCTGCGCTCGTCGATACGGCGGCCAAGTGGCGAGATGATGCGGTCGATTAGCACACGGATCTGTTCGTCGTCCTCAAACGCGTGCTCGATGGGATACAAAACGCCGCCGCGTTCAAAGAAAGCCGAGCGGCAGCCGTTGATCATGATCTCGGTAACGGTGTCGTCCTCGATGAGCGGCTGCAACGGCCCCAGGCCCACCACGTCATCCAAAATCTCGTCGATGATGGTCTCGCGTTCGGACGTCGCGAGATCGGTCGGCTCCTCAACATTGAGCGCCGCCTCCACCGCGGGACGCAATTCCGAGCGGGCAAGCGCCGGGTCGATATAGGCGCTGATACGCGCCACTTCGTCGTAACCCATGCGGTCCATTACGGCGCGCTTGGTGCGTCGTTTCACCGCGCGGCGGCGCCCTGCATCTACAGGCGCTGCCGTCGCTGCAGCGCCGGCAGCCTTAATCCTCGTTTGCAGGCTCATCGCTGATCACCCTCGCGCGACCAGGGAAGGCGAATACGCGGGCGTTCGGTGCGTGTTGCACGGTCGGCGACCATATCGCTCCAAGGGCCGACGGCGCACCCCAGTTCCACGAGCATCTCGCGCGTGGCCTCGCGCACGCTGGTCGCAAAAGCGCTGGTCTGCCCCACTGCCTCGTCAGCGCGCCCAAACGCCATGAGCGCGGCGAGATCCTGTCCGCCATCGGCGATACGAATCTTGGAGCTCAACGCACAGGCAATCTCAAAGCGCATGGCAACATCCTCGTCTGCCCCGCGCGCACCGAACCGGTTGAACACGGCGCTCATGCGCGTGCGCGGCACACCTACTCGACTTGCCAGTTCAATGACGCGCGACGCCGATGTCGCGGACGACACCGCCGCATCGCCAACGACCAGGCAACGGTCGCTCGCCGCCACCGCAGCCGCCACGGCGTCGCCCCAAAAGACCGAGGTATCGATAAAGACCACGTCGGATTCGCGACGCAGAACATCAAGCAGTAGCTCCACCGGACGCGCCATGAGCTCGGCTTGCTCGGGCGCTGCGACGGGACCCCAGAGCGTAACGCCCGGCGCCACGCGCATCGATGCGGCTACGATATCCGGCTCGGTAAGCGCGCCCGCCGCCGACGGCTCGATAAGTGCCGCTATATCGCGCGGAGCATCGACGCCTAACAAGTCGTAAAGGTTTCCAAACATCAGGTCCAGGTCGAGCACGGCGGCACGCAAGCCCAACAGCGACGATGTGTGTGCCATGGTGGCAACAATCGTCGACTTGCCGCAACCGCCCGAACCCGAAATGGCGCAGATGACCGGAGCTCGATGCGGCGGAGCGGCGGCGTCTGCCGGCGGCATCGGAGGCGGCGGTGCGGGCGTCGGTGACAGCGTCCCCGTCTCCCCCGTCGCAACCACACGCTGCGTCCAAGCCGGCATGGCAGCTTGTTCGGTCTGCGAGGCAGGCTCGTTCTGTGCAATCTGCTCATGCTGCATCGGCGACAACTCGCCGCACCCGGCAAAGCCCTCAACTTCGTCCAGTTCATCCGCCAAATTCACGCCGTACACGTATCCCATATCTACAGCCGGGGAGTCGCCAGCATGCTGTGCCGGCCCTCCAGCGTCATCGTATACAAGGGGGTTCCGGGGGCGCCGACCATGCTCGGCTTCCGCTTTTCCATAATCATCAACACGCGGGCCTCTTGTAGCGCGAGGCGCCCCGGGTTCCCTATCAACAAAAGCATCGGGCTCAATCGTCATGCGCCGATCGGAATCAACCGCTCCCTCGCCCGCACGCCCGTTGCCGCATATACTGTGCGCAGCGATGACCTCGGTCGCCCCCGCGCGAAACAGCCCCTCGATATCCGACGGATCGAGCGCTTCTATCAACACGACCACGCGACTCACGCGGCCTTCGGCCGTCAGGCGCGCAACAGTCTTGCGCACATCTTCGGTATCAAACAGAGACGCCGCGATGATGGCAGCCCCGCGGCGCGACGGAAACGCCCGCGCCGTGGAAACCAGCCCGTCCAGGTCACCCACGCGAAGCACCTGTGCACCCGCATCACGGCCCTCGACTTCCCGCTGCAACAGCCCGTAATCGCCGCACGCGCAGCACGCAAGCCAGATCGCCTTCATCACTCGTCGCCTCCGCTCTTTCTGCCGCGCGCCGTGGCGGGAATCGTCAAGCTGACCGTTCCCTTGCCCGAGGCGCCCAGCAGTTCCTTGACGTCTTCGGGGTCAGCCGCCAGCGTCACCCATTCGATCTTGCCCTCGCGCGTGGCACCGGAATCCTCACTGGTATCGATCACGTACGCGCCGCACAGCCGATCGGTTACGCCGTCTTTTTGCACATACACATCCACGTAGCTGCCCACGCCCGTGGCGCCGCCGACCGAGTGCTCGGCATCGACCGCCACCGAAATGGCGACCTTGCCCTTAGGCACCTCGAGCTTGTGGCTCTCGGCCTTGGTGTAGACATTGCAGATCACGGCGTTTTTGGGAATACGCGAAGTCGTCACGTCGCCGCGCACCTGGCGCAGCTCGGTCGCCGCGTCACGCGGCAGCAGGCTCGTCAGCCATTCCTGGGTTATGACATTGGTCTCATCGAGGGTCTCGCCCACATCGATATCGCGCGCCGCAACGCATACCTCGACGCGATCGCCCCCGTACTTGGCCAAGGTCTCAGCCTGGACCTGTTCGGCTTGCGAGCGGATCGACGAGCCGTAAACCATGCAGAGCAGAGCAGCGAGCACGCCTGCGACCAGACTGATGGCGATGCGCTTGCTCTTGTTCACGGCCGCTCCTCTCATGGCAGTGCCGGGCGAATGCCCGTACCACCATTGTCTGGGCGGTCAGAGTGCAAAGCGGCGCAATCGCGATCTTGGTTTTCGATGTCAAACCAATCGCTGACCAAAAACTGACCAGCCCGTCAAGCTCGTGGCAAGGTTTTGGTCAGCACGTCAGCAAACTGCATGTTTCGAGGCTTTTCCGCAGCAAAAAAGCCGTCTCCCGAACAGTTGGGAGACGGCTGCCATAGGAAAAATCAATTACAAATGGACATCGGGATCGAGCATTTGAGCGCTCACGCGCATGGATGACGCCAGGTTTTGGAACGTTTCCAGACGCAGGCCGTCGATCTGCCCGGCGTCCTCGGCCTCGCGAACGGCGCAACCCGGCTCATGGGTATGTGTGCAATCGCCAAACCGGCACGCGCGCGATGCCTCGACAATCTCGGGGAAGGCGCGCGCCAGACCCCGCTCGTGACCCACGAGCGGTAGGCTGCGCAGGCCCGGGGCATCGGCGATCACGCCGGCGTCGCCCGGCAGCGCCACCATCACGCGCGCGACGGTAGTGTGACGGCCCTGATCGTCGCGTTCGCGCACACCGCCGGTCGCCAACGTATCGTGGCCCAGCAGTGCATTGAGCAGCGTCGACTTGCCGGCACCCGACTCGCCCAGAATCATGGCGCAGCTCCCAGCAGGCACGCAGGAACGGACCTCGTCCAGGCCGCGGCCCTCGGCAGAGGACGTCCCGATCACGCGCACGTCCGGACCCACCAGGTGGCGCGCGCGGTCCAGATCGCGCTCGAGCTCATCGGCGTCGCAGCGGTCGGCCTTGGTGAGTACCACCACCGGCTCGGCATCGCAGTCGAGTGCCAACACCAGCGAGCGCGCCACGCGGTCGAGCAGTACCTCGCCGGCGCCGAGCGCCTGCACGATCAGCACGCTATCCACGTTGGAGCAGAGCACCTGGCGCTCTCCGCGGGCACGGCCGCGCCAACGTTCAAAGCTCGTACGGCGCGGCAGTACGCACTCGATCACGCCCATGTTGTGCCCGGGCGCACGACGCACCGCCACGCGGTCGCCCACAGCGGGCAGCAAGACCTCGTCCTCGCCACGCGACTTGGCAAACCCTACGGCATGCTCGGCACGAAACGTGTCGTCGGCAGTTGCCACCAGCGGAAATCCGCGGTCCAGGCGCACCACGGCACCGAGCTGCATCTGCTCGGGTTCCTCAGCCTGTGCGCAAAAGTCGTCAAATGCAGCCTGCTGAGCCGCATCGACCGGCAGGTCATCGAACGCCGGAACATCCTGCAACGCGTCAAGCCCCGGCACGCTTGCCAGCAACTCCTCAGCAGATGCAGGGGCTTCGGTCGCGAGCTTCCGACGACGATCGCGCTTAGCCCGCGCCCCCGTCGTCTTTTTCTTCGCCTTAGCCTTAGCCTTGCCCACAAGCGCCTCCCAGCACAAAACCACACAACTGAGCAGGTATTTTAAAACAAAAAGAGCTGGCCGGGCAAAGCCCGACCAGCTCACAAACTTTCCCTCAGCTTATGGTCCTGAGAGGTTATCCGAAGGCCCCCCCGCCGGGAGGGGTTTACCCAGGGCACATCCCGCACCCGCCAAGCGGCGCGGGCGTGCCCGTGGGAACCCCGCAGGCGGTCGGGCCGGTGGGAAGGATAGCCTTTCGACCTACTCCTTCTCCACGGCGCGCATGATCGCCTTGTAGATCTCCATCAGCGGAATGATCAGGAAGGCAAGGCACAGCGCGGCGATAACGCCCTTAAGCTCAAGCGTCACAGGGCCAAAGAACATCTCGGCAAGCGTCGGCTGCACGGTTACGATCACCGTCAGCACCAGCGCCAGCGCGGCGGAGGCCCACAGCCACTTGTTCTGCTTCTTCATGGTGAACAGCGACGCACGACGGCTGCGCATATTGAAGCAGTGGAAGATCTCGACCATGTTGAGCGTGATGAAGGCCATCATCACGCCTTCTTCGTCGGCGGCGCCGGCGATCATATCGGCGATGTGGATGTAGCCCATGTCAAAGTACACGCCCACAAAGAAGCTCGCCAGCACCAGCACGGTAATGATCAGGCCCTGGACCACGCAGTCCAGGCCCATATTGCCGGCAAAGACGCCGTCCTTGGCGTTGCGCGGCTTGCGCTTCATGATGTCGCCCTCGGCGTCCTCCATGCCCAGCGCGAGCGCGGGGAAGCAGTCGGTGACCAGGTTCACCCACAGCAGCTGCACCGGCTGAAAGATGGTAAAGCCGATGAGCGTGGCGATGAACACCGAGAAGACCTCGGCAAGGTTGGCCGAAAGCAGGAACTGGATGACCTTGCGGATGTTGTCGTAGATACGACGGCCCTCTTCGCAGGCACCGATGATGGTGGCGAAGTTGTCGTCGGCAAGCACCATGTCGGCAACGTTCTTGGTGACGTCGGTACCGGTGATGCCCATGCCCACGCCGATGTCGGCGCGCTTGATGGACGGGGCGTCGTTGACGCCGTCGCCCGTCATGGCCACGATCTGGTCGCGCGACTTCCAAGCCTCTACGATACGGGTCTTGTGCTCGGGCTGGACGCGGGCGTACACGCCGTAGTCCTCGATGTGCGCGTCGAGCTCCTCGTCGCTCATGCGATCGAGGTCGGCACCGGTGATGGCATGGCTGCGATCGGTGACGATTCCCAGCTGCTTGGCAATGGCCACGGCGGTATCGATATGGTCGCCCGTGATCATCACGGTGCGAATACCGGCATCGTGGGCCTCGCGGATGGCGTCGGCGACCTCGGGGCGGACAGGGTCAATCATGCCGGACAGGCCGCAGAAGACCAGGTCATGCTCGAGCGCAGCGGGACTGCAGTCGGCGGGAACCTCGGTGTAGGTGCGGCTCGCCAGCGCCAGCACGCGCAGGGCCTCGTCGGCCATGGCCTTGTTGGCGGCCACGAGCTCGGCGCGACGCTCCTCGGTCAGCGGAACGACCCTGTCGCCGTCGTAGATATGGGTGCACAGGCCGATCACCACGTCGGGCGCGCCCTTGGTGTACTGCTCATACTCGCCGTCCAGGGTCTCGACGACCACGGACATCATCTTACGGCCCGAGTCGAACGGGGCCTCGCCCACGCGCGGGTGCTCGGCAGTCAGGCCAGTAAGACCAGCCTTGCCGGCATCGTTGACGAGCGCGCACTCAGTCGGCTCACCAACGGCCTCGCCCAGGTCCTCGTCCCACTGGGCATCGGAGCACAGCGCCATACCGGCCAGGAACTTCTCCTTAGGCGCAGCGAGCTCGTGCTTGACGACGGTCATCTTGTTTTGGGTAAGGGTACCGGTCTTGTCGGAGCAGATGGTCTGCGTGCAGCCAAGGGTCTCGACGGCAGAGAGCTTGCGGATAATCGCCTGGCGCTTGGCCATTTTGGTCACGCCGAGCGAAAGCACGATAGTCACGACGGCAACCAGACCCTCAGGGATGGCGGCGACGGCAAGCGAGACAGCGACCATAAAGGTGTCGAGCAGCGCGGTCGGATCGGTGAGAACGTTGCCCACGCCGTGGCGGATGATGTCGACGCCAAAGATGACGACGCAGATGACGATAACCATGATGGTGAGGATGCGGCTGAGCTCGGCAAGCTTCACCTGCAGCGGCGTGAGCTCTTCCTTGGCCTCGGCCAGGGCGCCGGCGATCTTACCCATCTCGGTGTTCATGCCGGTGCCGACCACGACGGCGCGGCCGCGGCCGTATACCACGGTGGAACCCATGTAGCACATGTTCTTGCGGTCGCCGAGCGGCACGTCGTCGGTGCCGGCGGCGAGCTCGATCACGTTGGCATGCTTCTCGACGGGCACGGACTCGCCGGTAAGGGCGGCCTCCTCGATCTTCATCGTGGCGCTCTCGAGCACACGGCAGTCGGCCGGGACGGAGTCGCCCGCCTCGAGCATGATCACGTCACCGGGCACGAGCTCGGCACTCGGCAGGTGCACGAGCTTGCCGTCGCGCAGCACCTTGGACTGCGCCGCGCTCATCTCCTGCAGGGCCTCGAGGGCCTCCTCGCTTTTAGCCTCCTGGACCACGCCCAGCACCGAGTTGACGATAACGACGAACATGATGATGGCGACATCGGCAAAGTCCGCCTCGCCCTTGACCATGCCCGTGAGCGCGCTGATAACGGCGGCAACGATCAGCATGATGACCATGGGGTCGGCCATCTGCTCAAAGAAGCGCTTCCACAACGGTGTCTTCTCGGCTTCCTCGAGCTTGTTAGGGCCTGTCTTGGCGAGGCGCGACGACGCCTCGTCGTTGCTCAGGCCGAGGTGCTCATCGACGCCCTGGTCGCTGAGCACCTCCGCCGCAGCGGACAGGTATTCCTTTTGCATATAGAGTCCCCTCCTGGGATTCGGGCCACTCAGCAGATTGATGCCCGATCATAATTCCCAGGAGAAGGGCAAGGGCTCATCAAGGCTGCCGTGCTGAGCGGCAGTTGATAGTGGAGCTATGGTACCCCAAAGCAACGCGTCTAGCCAAAACAATCCATTTGGAAATATGGTCCATTCGCAACGATGCAGACCGTATGATGCTCAACATTGATAAAACGTTTTTTCTTCGGCGCATCATCAAACTGAAATATCGCCCAGATAGCAGCGGTTAGAACGGTTGGTAAAGTTTTTGCATATACCGTTTTTTCGCAAAAAATGAACTTCTAATTCGGCATACGGTCGATTTTTTGGGGTATTCGGTCGCCATTTCGTTATAATCATCTCAGTTTTATTTCTTATGGTTTATCTATCAGCGCAAGACGATGTCAGATGGAGGTCTGAATGTACAAGCGCACCAAGATTGTATGCACCATGGGTCCCGCCTGCGATAGCGACGAGACCATCCGCGAGATGATCAAGGCGGGCATGAACGTCGCCCGTTTTAACTTCTCGCACGGATCCTACGACGAGCACCACGGTCGCATCGAGCGCGTCCGTCGTATTTCCAAGGAGCTCGGTCTGCCCGTCGGCATCCTGCTCGACACCAAGGGCCCCGAGGTCCGCACCGGCCTTCTGGTCGACGGCAAGAAGGTTGCCGTCAAGACCGGCGATAAGATCGTCGTCACCGCTCAGCCCACGTCCGAGGATTTCCACGGCACCTCTGAGCACATCTCCCTCGACTACCTGGCTCTGCCCTCCGAGGTCGAGAAGGGCTCCCTCATCCTGATCGATGACGGCCTGGTCGCCCTCGAGGTCGAGTCCGTCGACGGCCAGGACATGACCTGCGTCGTTAAGAACGACGGCCTGATCGGCGAGCGCAAGGGCGTCAACATGCCCAACGTCAACATCTCGCTGCCTGCTATCACCGAGCGCGATCGTCAGGACATCCTCTTTGGCCTGACCGAGAACATCGACTACATCGCCACTTCCTTCATCCGTGACGGCGAGTCCGTCCGCGGCATCCGCGAGCTTTGCCGCGAGAACGGCGGCGAGCACGTGACGATCTTCCCGAAGATCGAGTGCGCCCTGGGCGTCGAGAACTTCGACGAGATCCTCGAGGCTTCCGATGGCATCATGGTCGCCCGTGGCGACCTGGGCATCGAAATCAAGCCCGAGCTCGTTCCGCACATCCAGAAGGAGATCATCGCCAAGTGCAACGCGGCCTACAAGCCCGTTATCACCGCTACGCAGATGCTCGACTCCATGCAGCAGAACCCGCGCCCGACGCGCGCCGAGGTTGCCGACGTTGCTAACGCCATCTACGACGGCACCGACGCCGTTATGCTGTCCGGCGAGTCCGCTGCCGGTAAGTACCCGGTCGAGGCCGTCAAGATGCAGGCCAGCATTGCTCTCGAGACCGAGAAGTACCTCCCGGCTCACGCTCCGCTCGAGGTTCCGGCTGACGCTCACGGCACCCGCGTCGTCAACAACGTTGTGGGTATGTCCGCTGTGAACATGGCCACCACCGTTGGCGCCAAGTGCATCACCGTGCCGACGACCACCGGTCGTACCGCTCGCCTGATCTCGCACTTCCGTCCCAACATGCCGATCTGCGCGTTCTCCCGCCACGAGTGGGCCGTCCAGCAGATGATCATGTACTGGGGTGTTATCCCGCACCAGGCCGAGATCACCCAGGGCACCGTCAACGGCACGATCGTCAAGGCGATCGAGACCGCTAAGGAGCTCGGCTACGTCGAGGCCGGCGACCTGACCGTCGCTACCGCCGGCGATCCCCGCATGAGCGTCCAGCTCGAGGACAAGGTCTCCTCGACCAACGTCGCTTACGTCGCTCAGGTGCGCTAAATCGTACTTGCAAGCAAATTTGCATTGCAAAGGGCCCCCAAGGCATTTCCATACCGGCCCATTTTAATTTCCAATAACCTCGCACCGCAAAAACCGCACACAATTATTTAAAAAAA
>CAJJZO010000047.1 GCA_905197585.1 uncultured Collinsella sp. | reverse complement strand
CAGCAGGCTATGGATCAGGTGATGAAGGCAATCAGCGAGCAGATAGCGTCGACGGTATCGTCCCAGCTTAAAGCAGGCGCGGCGGGGCTCATGGGACAGATGGCTACGCAGATGTCGTCGAGTATTGCCAACTTGGCGGGCGCCATGCGTGTCGATGCGAGCGCCTTTGCCAATGCCATTCACTTCAACATGGACGCCGAGGACCTGAGTTCGCTCATGATGAGCTATGCGAAGGCGTCGAAGCTCACTTACGACAACAATCTGACCACGTTGGGCTATGCGGACGAGGCAGACCCCATCTCGGTCAAGATTTTCCCGCGCGACTTTGAGGCCAAGGAGCGCGTGCTCGATCACATCGATGCGTACAACAAGCAGGTCAAAGCCGCTGGCCACGATGAGCAGGCAATTTCGTACACCGACTACATGGGCATCATCATGGGCTCCGTGACTGATATCGTGAATACAATCAGCTTGGTGCTCATCGCATTCGTAAGCATCAGCCTGGTGGTGAGCTCCATCATGATCGGCATCATCACCTACATCAGCGTGCTGGAGCGCAAAAAGGAGATTGGCATTCTGCGCGCGATCGGCGCGTCGAAGCGCAACGTGGCCAACGTATTCAATGCCGAGACCTTTATCGAGGGCCTCATCGCCGGCGTCTTTGCCATTGTCGTCGTGGTGGCCGTGAGCTTTCCGGTTAATGCCTGGGCGCTTGCTGCCAAACAAGTGCCCAATCTGATGAGCCTGCCCGTGCAGGATGCGCTGGTGCTCATTGCAATTTCGGTGCTGCTGACGGTCGTTGCCGGTCTGCTGCCGGCCCGAAGCGCATCCAAAAAGGATCCCGTGGAAGCCCTACGCTCCGAATAATGTGACAAGGGGCAGTCCCTTTGTCACATTGAGCGGCTTGTGAATTCGAGGTCTAATACTTTTCCGAGAAGTGAACGAGTCAAAATGGACCCCCGAAGCGTCGACACTTTTGAGATGCAATTTCCTGCGGTTTTGATCGTTGAATCCTGCGGTTTTGGCGTCAGAAAATGTCGATGCTTCGGGGGTCCAAAAACGGTCGTTCACTTCTCGGAAAAGTATTAGACCTCGTTGTATGGGGTGCGGCTGGAGGGTGGTCATCGTTCAGTAGCTACCTCTTCCTTGTGAATCGCCTGAAGCACAAGGCATAATGCATGTGACAGAGGGACGGCCCCTTTGCCGCATTGATTTGAGAGTAGATGTTGATGATTCTGTCGTTGGCCCCTATGGAGGGTATTACCGTGCATGTGTTCCGTCGCGTGCATGCGGAGTGCTTCGGTGCGCTCGATTGTTATTACACACCGTTTTTGCCGCCGCCGCGGGTGGGAAACCGCTTTGGCGGCAAGGCATTTAAGGAGATCGATCCTGCCAATAACCAGGGGCTTAACGTAGTGCCTCAGCTGATGTCCAAGAACGCGGACGAGTTTGTGTGGGCGGCACAGGTGCTCGCCGACATGGGCTATCGCGAGGTCAATCTCAACTTGGGTTGCCCTTCGGGAACGGTTGTCGCCAAGGGCAAGGGCTCGGGTTTCTTGCGCAATCTCGACGAGCTCGAGGTGTTCTTGAGCGATGTGTGCGAGCGATCGCCGTTGCCGGTATCGGTAAAGACCAGGCTGGGGCTGGAGAGCGACGACGAATACGAGCGCGTGCTCGATCTGTATTGCCGCATGCCGCTAGCAGAGCTGATTGTGCACCCGCGCGTGCAAAAGGACCGCTATACGGGCTCGCCGCGCAAGGAGTTCTATGGCGAAACGCTGGAGCGTGCGCCGTTCCCCGTGGCCTATAACGGCGACATTTTTGATCTTGAGGATATGGATGCGCTGGTGGAGGCCTATCCCGGCACGCGCCATGTAATGCTGGGGCGCGGCTTGCTCGCGAATCCCGCGCTCGCTCGCATGGTCAAGGGCGGCCCTGCTGCAACGGCTGCTGAGCTGCAGCGCTTCCACGACACACTGTTCGCGGCCTATGCAGAAGAGATTGGCGGCAATGCGGTCTTTCGTATGAAGGAGTGGTGGTTCTACGCCAAGTGCGCTTTCGCCGACCCCGCTACCGTTCACAAGCTCGTACGTAAGACTACAAAGGTCGACGAATACCGCGCCGCCGTCGAGCGCGTCTTTCGCGAGCAGCCACTTGCATCCATAGCCCGCTTCCACGGCTAGTTAGTCGTTGGGGACGTTCTTTAACGACTAGTCATTTAAGAACGTCCCCAACGACTATCCACAAATAGCTGTACACCAGCATCCAAAGATGTCGAAAATGTCGACTTTGGATGCTGGTGTACATGTTTGGCCGTATGGGTTGGGGTGGGCCGGTTGCAACGCGCGTACTAGAGCAGGTTCTTTTGTACCCACGCGATGATGTCGCTTGACTCGTAGAGTGGCTTTCCGTCGATGAACAGGCAGGGAACCTGGCGCTTTCCGCCGACGGCGATAAGCGTCTGCTCGGCATCGGAATCGGTCGAGATATTGCGCTCGGGGATGGTCACACCGTTATCGGCAAGGAATCGCTTGACCTTTATGCAATACGGGCAGCCGGTCATAACGTAGAGGACGAGCTCATGATTAGTAGCCATAGGTCTCCAATCGGTTGCGGTTTTGATTGAAATACCCAAAGCCGCCGCGGTCTATGCGCGCGTCAATGACTCGATTGCCTGAACCAGAAACGCCGTGGCTCCGGTGCCGCAGGGCTTGTCGTAGTAGTCGATAAAGCGCTGATTGGCAAGATAGCCGTGGGTGAGGCCCAGGTATGCTTCGTCTTGGGGCTCGTGTCCCCAATTAAGGCCAATCCATCGGCGATGCATCGCGACGAGTTTGCGGGCCTCGTTGCTCTCCGGGTCGTCAATGCCCATGGCAATCGAAAGCTGGCCCAGAACAGCGCGTTCAAGTTCCTTCATGTCGTTCCATGTCTCGGGGTCCATGTCCAGCAGCGCTTCGTTTACCGCATCGATAGCCTCATCGCCATAGCGCGCCCGCGCTTCGGCGCCGTAGCGCTCCTCGTTTTCCTGCACGGTGCGCCAGCGCTCCAGTTGCGGCAGGACGGCGCCCATGAGCGAGACGGCTTCGTCGAGCGACATGCCGGTGTTTTGCGCCAGCCGCGGGGCACAATCCTCGATCATCGCCTCCATGGTGGTGGCGTAGGTGTACTTGCCGTGGTCGTAGCACCACTTGCAGTAATGGTCGGTCGTGGCGCCCGTGGCATCGGTACCGCAGTTGTCGGGCGTGAGTATCATGCCGCAGCTCTGGCAATAGTGCTCGGGCATTTCGAGCAGGTGAGACAGGGGCTCGCCGGTTACGGCGGCAATGAGCTTCATCATGTCGATGCCCGGTGTGACCTCGCCGCGCTCCCAACGGCTGATGGCTTGGCGTGTGACGAAGAGCTTGGCGGCGAGCTGCTCTTGGGTAAGGTGATGGGCGCGGCGGACAGCGACGAGCTTTTCTGCAAAGGCCATAGCGGCTCCTTTCTGCTGGTTGATGGCTTAAGCATACGCGGCAGCAGGTGCCCTTCCAAGCAACCGTTGGTTGCACGACGGAGGACCGCGGCGAAGAATTGCGCGCAACGCCCCATGCCCCCATGCCGTACAATGACCGGCATGGAACCTATTGCACACATACATACGGACCTGCCGCAGAAGTTCGGCATTCCGCGTAACAGTTTTTTGGCACCCCATCTGCAGGGACGCATTGTCTTTGAGCCGGAATTTGCCTCCAACGCAGCGGTCGAGGGTCTGGACTCTTTCTCTCATCTATGGCTGCTGTGGCGCTTCGAAAATGGAACGCCCGGCGGCACGGCTAAGGACATAGCTGCCGATGCCAAGTCGCAGGACAGATCCGGCACCAACGTCAAGTGGTCGAAGACCGTGCGCCCGCCGCGTCTTGGTGGAGCCGAGCGCGTGGGCGTGTTTGCCACGCGCAGTCCGTTTCGCCCTAATCCCATTGGGCTTACCTGCGCCAGGCTCGATCGTGTCGAGTTCACCGACGACGGCCCCATCATCCATGTGCTGGGGGCCGACCTGCGCGACGGTACGCCCATCTACGACATTAAGCCCTACATTCCGTTTGCGGACTGCCACCCGGATGCAACGGGCGGCTGGATTGAGGACGCCCCGTGGCAAGAGCTCGACGTCGAGTTCTCGCAAACACTACAAGACAAAGTCCCAAGCGCAAAGCTCCCCGGCTTGGTCGAAGTCCTTCGCCAAGATCCGCGCCGCGCGGGCAGCAAGCACGAGCCAAACCGCGTCTATCATCTGGCCTTCGCCGGGCTTGACATATCTTTTACGGTCGATAAAACCCAGCTAACCGTGGTCGCCGTCAACGACGCGCAAGACTAACCAGCCATTCGTCCGCACCCGTCAAATTAAGCGCCAAACCCCGCGCCAAAACCGCCCGCGCTGGTGGACAATAACGCCTACCGAAACAATCCGCTTAGCACGGGAGCTCAGCATGAAATACGACTTTAGCTTGCTTATCGACCGCCACGGCATGGACTCTATCGCCGTTGACTCTTGGGGTGAAATTCCCGGTATGGCTCCGAACGCACCCGACGAGGGCTTCGACCGCATCCCCATGTGGGTGGCCGACATGAATTTTGCCACGGTGCCCACGGTCCAGGAGCACATCATTCAGCGCGCGCAGCACCCCATGTTTGGCTATTTCAATCCGCGCGACGAGTACTTTGACCGCATCATCGAATGGCAGAGTCGCCGCAATGGCGTCGAGGGCCTGGCACTTGAGCATATCGGCTACGAAAACGGCGTGCTGGGCGGTGTCGTGTCGACGCTGCGTGCGTATGTTCAGCCGGGCGATGCGGTGCTGGTCCACAGCCCCACCTACATCGGCTTTACCAAGTCTATCGAAGCCGCAGGCTATCGCATTGTCCACAGCCCGCTTAAGCTCGACGACCAGGGCGTGTGGCGCATGGACTTTGAGGACATGGAGCGCAAGCTCGCCCAAAACCACATCCATGCCGCGGTGTTCTGCTCGCCGCACAATCCCTGCGGCCGCGTGTGGGAGCGTGACGAGATTGAGCGCGCCATGGACATTTATCGCCAGCACGATTGCGTGGTGATCTCGGACGAGATTTGGTCCGATATCATCCTGCCGGGGCACAAGCATATCCCGACGCAGTCGGTGAGCGAGGATGCCCGCATGCGCACGGTTGCCCTCTACGCGCCCAGCAAGACGTTCAACCTGGCGGGTCTGGTCGGCAGCTATCACATCATCTATAACGAGACGCTGCGCGACCGCGTGTGCGCCGTGTCCAACAAGACCCACTACAACGAGATGAATGTCCTCTCCATGCATGCGCTTATCGGTGCTTACCAGCCGCAGGGCTATGAGTGGGTGGACGAGCTCAACCAGGTGCTTGCCGGCAATATCGAGTACTTCTGCGATTACGCGGACGAGCATTTTGAGGGCGTGTCCTATTCGCGTCCGCAGGGCACGTACATGGTGTTTCTGGACTGCGCCGAGTGGTGCTGCGAGCATGGCCGCGATATTCAGTGGCTGCTCGACGAGGGAGCGCGCGTGGGCGTGGGGTATCAGGACGGCCGCCCGTTCCACGGACCCTGCCACATTCGCGTGAATCTGGCGCTGCCGCTTTCGCGCGTGAGAGAGGCGTGCGACCGCCTGGACCACTACGTTTTTAATGCACGGTAAATGAGAGCTTCGCGCGGGGCCTTCTGCCGCGTCGGCGGGAAGGTCCCGTACGGTAAGGCGTCTGTAACCATTGGGCGCTCGAGTGATTTCATTTGCTATTATTTTTTTAGCATTTCAGTCCGTGAATAGGATCGTCTGGAGCTCGATGAAAAGACCTCGCCGCTCGGTTGCCATATCGTTGTTTGTTGCGCTTGCGGTAGTGTGTGCCTTTGTCGTAGCGATAGCCGGCTGTTCCGGGTCGAATGACGGAGCCTCGACGTCTGCATTAGAAGGTCTGGACGCCTCGCAAGTCAAAGACGACGACCTTACGACGCTCAACGTCGGCAGCGACCTCTATCCACCGTTTGTGTATACCGACGAGTACGGCGATATCGTTGGCCTGGATGTCGAGATATTGACCGAGGCTTTGGCCCGCATTGGTTACAAGCCAAAATACCAGCTGATCGATTGGGAAAAGAAGAAAGAGCTGCTGGCGAGCGGCGAGCTCGATTGCGTCATGGGCAGCTTTAGCATGACGGGTCGCGAGAACGAGTATCGTTGGGCCGGCCCGTACCTTGCGAGCCGCCAGGTAGTCGCGGTCGATCCCCAGAGCGATATCTACACGCTTGCCGATCTTGAGGACAAGGTTGTGGCGGTCCAGTCCACTACCAAGCCCGAGGACATTTTGCTCAATCGTACAAATGAAAACGTTCCGCAGATCAAGGAGCTCTACAGCTTTTCGGACCGCTCATGCCTGAACCCGGCGCTCGTCGAGGGCCTGGTCGACGCCATCGCCGCGCATGAGTCTTCGCTGCTCACCTACGAAAAAGACTATGGTGTGACGTATCGCATTTTGGATGAGCCGCTGCTGGAGGTTGGTTTGGGCACCGCTTTCGATCTCAACGATACGCGCGGCATCGACGTTAAGCTCACCCATGCCTACCAAGAAATGCTTGTCGATGGCACCATGGAACGCCTGGTGTCAAAGTACTTTGATGACCCTGCACCATTTTTGAATACGGAGGGCCTGTCATGATCGATGCGCCCGACCACGCCGTAGAGGAGCGGGACGATCGTTCGGCATGGGTATGGCTCATTGCCGCCCTGTTGGGGATAGCGCTCTCGGTTGTTGCCGGCATGATGAGCTACGGTTACACGACAGCCCAGGCCGAGCAGCGCTTTGCCGACGTTGTCGATTACGTGGCGACGCAGAGCCTTTCCTACGATGCATTCAATAGCGCCTATACGACCAAAAACCTGATTCGCGTTATGGAGATCGCCGGAGAGGCGGCGCGCGATATGGAGCGCGACGGCTCGGTGGATAACGCCGCGCTGGAGCAATATGCTGACCAGTTCAACGTGAGTGCGCTGATCGTGACGGACGCATCGGGCAACTTGGTGTCCGAGTCCTCGACGGATGGCGTGGGCTACGAGTCGCTTGCTACGTATCTCAAAGAAGCGCCCGTGTTGGAGGTGGCAACCCATCCGCTTAAGTCTTATACCGATAGTATTACGCTTGCGGATGATTCGGTTGCAGACATTGGCTGCGTGACTCGGCAGGATGGCGAGGGCATCGTTATCGCGGTAAGGCATCAGAGCGCGAAAGCGGTTGCAAGCAATACACTCAAACTGCAGAGCCTGCTTGATGGCTATGAAACCATCGATAGCGGCAATATCGTGATCGAAAGCGACGGCAAGGTCGTTGCGACCAATGCCGTTGAACCCACCGTATTGGGCGTGTTCGATCTGCCTGCGACGGATGTCTTTATTGTCGACGGTATTAAGGATCGATGCCTGGCTGGTAAGGTCAGATTGGTTAACGCCGACGGCGAGTGGTATTTGGGCACATTTGGAAAAGCGCACAAATTCTATGTGTACACCTATGCCTCGGCGCAGCGCTACTTTGAGGTCGCCGCGGCTGTTGCCGCCGGCGTGCTGGTGCTCTACGGCGGTGTTATAGCCGTTGTTGTGACGGTGCGTCGCCGCGCTGATCGTCGACGTTTGACGGACTTGCTGCAGCAGGAGCGCGACTATGGCGACAAGCTGGCAAAGGCGGCGCGTGAGGCCTCGTCTGCCAACTCGGCAAAGACGGAGTTTCTGCGTCGCATGAGCCACGATCTGCGCACGCCCATCAACGGCATTCGCGGCATGGTCGAGGTTGGCGATGCCAATGCGGACGATCTGCAAAAGCAGACTGAGTGCCGCTCAAAAATCTGGACGGCATCGGGACTGCTGCTCGACCTTGCCAACGAGGCGCTCGATATGAGTCGCCTGGAGAGCGGGCAGGTCGACCTGAACCTCGTGCCCATAAATTTGGTGGCCCTCAACTGTGAAGTGCGCGATATTCTGGAGCGCCAGGCCGAGGAGCGTCTGGTGACAATTATCTCCGACCAGCAGACGCTTAATCATCCCTATGCGCGGGTGAGCGTGACGCACCTCAAGCGTTTGTTGCTCAATATTGCCGGCAATGCCGTCAAGTACAACCGCCAGGGCGGCTATGTCCGCCTGGTGTGCCGCGAGGTGGAGCCAGCGGATGGTGTCCCCGTCTATGAATACACGATCGCCGACAACGGTATTGGCATGAGCGAGGAGTTCCAAAAGCACCTCTACGAGCCGTTTTGCCGCGAGGAGCAGCAGGTGGAAGGCGCTTCGTCGGGAACTGGCCTGGGCGCGCCTATCGCAAAACAGCTGGTCGAGCTTATGGGCGGAACCATGAGCTTTACGAGTGTCTTGGGGCAGGGGACGACGTTTACCATTCGCCTGCCGTTCGAGAAGTGCGACCGCTCCGAGATTCCTCAGGCAGTGCCCGCGGATGCGGGAGACGGCGATGCGCTCCAGGGCTTGCGCGTTTTGCTCGTAGAGGATAACGATCTGAATGCCGAGATCGCGCAGTTTACGCTCAGCCGTGCCGGTGCCATCGTGACGCATGCTAAGGATGGTGAGTCTGCCGTCGAGATGTTTACCGCGAGCGCACCGCACGAGTACGACGTGGTGTTGATGGACATCATGATGCCTGGCATCGATGGCCTTGAGGCCACGCGTCAGATTCGAGCACTCGATCGCGAGGATGCCGCGACCACGCCGATTATCGCCGTGAGTGCCAACGCCTTTGCCGACGACCGTAGGCTTTCGCGTGAGGCGGGCATGAACGCGCACCTGAGCAAACCTGTGAGCTCGCAAGAGCTCGTCGAGGCGCTAGCGCACATCGCCGCCGACGCTTCATAAGCATATGGCCCGGTTCCAAGGTGGGTTGGAACCGGGCCATATTATTATTGATGAGGCCTGCTGAGGGGCTTACTTTTCTTGAATCTGCTTGCCGCAAAGATGCTCAATCGAAATCTCGTAGAGTTGGACGCCCTTGATGTCTTTGGCGATTTCCTCTTCGACTTCTTCGGCAGAAGGGTAGTACTTAAGGGCGAGCTGGCGGACTTTGTCTTCGATAAACGCGGGAGTGTCGTTCGCCAGGCGACAGCGGCCAAAGACCACGGTACTCATAACGTAGGGAGCCCAGTCACCGTCCTTGTGCCACTCGTTGCCGTAAACGGTAAAGCAGACCTTGTCATCGCGCTTGAGTGCGTCGACCTTGTGGCCGGCTTTGGCGCCATGGAAATAAATCTTGTCGTGCTCGGCGTCAAAGAAGTAGTTGACGGGAATGGCGTACGGGTAGCCATCGTCGCCGTTGACGGCAAAGACGCCGCGCTTGCAGGTAGCGAGCAGTTCGCGCGCTTCCTCGTCAGTGATGGCGCGTTTCTTTCGACGTAAGGGCCTAAACATCGTTGGCTTCCTTTCTGGTCGTGCGTGGTGGTTGAGCACAAACTATAGCGAAACGGATCCGTTTTTCTTGATGCGGGCGAGTATGTTTTTGAGCTTGTTAAAGTCGAGCGGTTTGGACAGATGGGCGTTCATGCCGGCGTCGTGTGCCGCCTTGGCGTCCTCGGCAAAGGCATTGGCGGTGAGCGCGATGATGGGGATATCGGCTGCATCGACCTTCTCGCTCAGGCGAATCGCGCGGGTTGCCTCGTAACCGTCCATGTCCGGCATCATAATGTCCATCAGGATCGCATCGAAGCTGCCGGCGGGATGAGACAGGTACAGATCGACGACTTCGTTGCCGTTGACGGCGCGGGTGACCACGACGCCCTCGGATTCTAGCAGCGCCTGGGCAATCTCGGCATTCAATTCGTTGTCTTCGGCGAGCAGCACGTTCATGTCGGCGAGCGAGCAGTCGAGCGCCCTCTCGACCGTATTCGCCCGCGCCCGGGGGTTCTTGTCGATATCGAGCGGAATTTCCACGTAGAACGTGGTGCCCACATGGAGCTCACTGGTGACTTCGATGGTGCCGCCCATCAGTTCAATAAGCGACTTGACGATTGGCATGCCCATGCCGGTTCCTTGGAACTTGCTGCGCGCATCGTCACCTTCTTGGGCAAACGGCTCATAGATATGCTTTAAAAACTCGGGAGCCATGCCAATGCCGGTATCCGAAACGCTAAAGCAAAAGAGCGCGCGCCCGTTATCGAGTGGCTTGGTCTGTGAACTAAAGGTGACGGAGCCGCCGTGCTTGTTGTACTTAATGCTGTTGTCTAACAGGTTGATCATGACCTGTCGGATATGGGTGGGACTGCCGATTACGTATGGCCCCGTGGCGTACGGCAGACTATTGTCCTGCATGGTGATGCCGTTACTGGACGCGCGGAGCTTGCACAGCACCAGCGTATCGTCACAAAGCTCTTTGAGGTTAAAAGGCGCATGTTCCAGTGTTAGCTTGCGGTCTTCGATTTTTCCCATCTCGAGGATGTCGTTGATCAGCGAGAGCAGGTGATTGGCGGCAACGCGCGCCTTGGCACGGCTCTCGCGGGCGACTTGCATATCGCCTTCCTTCAATTCTTCAATTTCGATAAGGCCCAGGATACCGTTGAGCGGCGTACGGATGTCGTGGCTCATGCGCGTGAGGAATGCCGTCTTAGCGGCGTTGGCAGCATCGGCTTTTTTGGAGGCTTCGGTAGTTTGTGTGACAAGGGGCTAGCCTAGGCAGCAACGCTCTTCGCTCCCTTCACGCCCTTCTTCCTC
>CAJJZO010000046.1 GCA_905197585.1 uncultured Collinsella sp. | reverse complement strand
GAGCATTCAAAATGAGATTAACTCTAATAGACCGAATGTTTTACATGCGAGTTTGTACAACGGATCAGCCCATTCTGTAACAGCGGAGGCTTACGCCACACTTACTGGTAAGAAAACTGGAGAGACAAGGCAGATGATTGGCATAGCGGACGGCTGGAATTCATCTTTATCCTTCCTGAAGTATGATCAGAGCTATTATGCGTGGACTTATGGAACGACTTTTTCGAAGTAGGGCGATTCGTCTAGCTCTGTCTTTGGTGCTGATGGCTTCATTGGTGGGCTGTTCAACAAAGGAAGAGATATCGCGCGGAGGTTCCGGAGAAGTGACTGCGACAGACTCAGGTTCATTAGAAATAGCTGGCGGGCATGCCGATGTGATGTTACAAGGAAAAGGCGTGCTTAGGTCGATTGATGCTGAAGACTCTGTCTGTTCAATAGAGGATTTGAAGACAGGTGAAACTGCATCGTACCGAGTTTCAGATAATGCTGCGAATATGATTGAGTCGATACCGACTGGAGCGCAGGTTTCTTTTAGATACTTTGCTCCGCAACTTGAGGATGAGCTTGCTTCTCTGGTGTCTATATGCACCGATGACAACTAAAAGGCCTGAATTCAAACGGCCTCGGATGGTCAATTGGCTATCCGAGGCCGTTTTTTACTCGACCGGGGCTTCGACCTTGTCGATGACCCAGGTGGCTCCGAGGCCGCCGGTGGTGTTGCGGCGGATGCGCACGGTGACTTCGTGGCGCTCGCCGGCCTGCGTGTAGCACAGGGGGAAGTTTGCGCGGTTTCGCGCGGCCTCGATGGTACCGCGCTCGCGGGCGATCCAGTAGTACTCGCCGACAATGCCGAGCGTGTCGGCGCCGTAGGGGAGATAGGTCGACAACTGGTGCAGAAGCGGGCCGGGGCAGAAGACCTCGGTTGCGAAATCGACGGGGAAGTCCTCAGGGATGGCGGGCGCTGCGGGTGCGGGGGTTGGGGCCGCTGCGGGTACCGAAGCCGGTGCCGGTGCGGGAACTTGGTCGCAAGTAGAGGTGGGCACGGATTCGATGACGGGTGCGGGCTCAGGCACCGGTTCCGGCTTAACTGCGGAATCTGCGGGCTTCACGGTGACGGGCGCGTCTGCAACTGCGGTTTCAACCTCAACCTGCGTCGCGCTCTCATTCTCGACGCTCGACTTTGCCTCGATGGGCGTGGATGCCATAGTGGTGATGCCGGCGTTGGCGTTCTCGGGGTCATAGACGACCGTGAGCGAGATGGCGGGCTGCGGCGTCTCGGGCTTCGGCGTCGACTCGGTAGCGTCTTGATCGGCGGGCTGATCGTCCTCGGCCTCGTCGCTAAAGACATCACTGTTTTGGAACGAAGGCGTCTCGGGTTGGTCGGCGGTTTTTTCGGTTGTCGACTTGGGAGCTTCGTTGAGCTCCGCAGTGGCTTCCTGCTCGGATATGACTTCGGGATCAGTCGTGGCGGTGGTTTCGGTTTCGGCTTCTGCCGTTACCTCAATAGCGACTTCAATCTCTGCCTCGGGCTCGGATTCTGGCACGGCTTCAACCATGGCTTCAGGCTCGGGACGCTTAACGTGCTTGGGGCGCACGGCCTTGAGGTCCTTCTCGCCGCGCTTTTTCTTTTTGTAGGACTGCTTGGCTCCCTTGGCTGCCTTGGGCTTGTCCTCGCCCTTGGCAAGGGCGGCATCCCAGGTATCGTTGGCGATGACGGTGGCATACAGGCGACCGCCCTTAAAGACGGTCAGTCTAATGCAGTCGTCGAGCTCCTCGAGCAGCTCGCGCGTGGACTCGAAGCCCAGGTCATAAGCGGTCATGTCGCCGGCGGCGAGCGCCTCCTCGACCTGCGTCATAAACGTTTGCTTGCCGCACCCAATCGCGTCGCGCAGCAGACGATACAGATAGATGTGGTTGCCCAGCGATAGCGTGGGCGTAACTATTGTCTTGCTCATGGCAAATCTCCTCTTTACACACCAAAGCATCTTACCATCGCACGGGCCTTGCCATCTCGTCGCCCAAGGTAAACGGGCGCGACCGTTGCCGGTTCGCGCCCGTTATGCAGGTCGGTTATCTATGAGAGACAAACGTGCTTAGTTGCCCGATGCCGTGTCTTGGCTCGAGCTGTCTGATGCCGTGCCGGAAGCGGTTCCGCTCGAGCTGTTGGTGTTGCTATTGTCGGTAGATCCCGTGCCCGATGCATTGCCGCTCGTCTGGTCGCCTGTGCTCGGTTGAGAGCCGTCAGTCGTTTGGCTTGAGTCAGTCGTGCTGGATTGCGTGCCACTGTTGGCCGTAGAGGAATCGGCGCCCTGCGATTGATCGGGAGTGTTCGATGACGAGTCGGTGGATGCGGAGTTGCCCTGCGGGTCGTCCTGCTGGCTTTGCGATTGACCGGAGCTATCCGCGTCGTGCTCGGTCGTATGCGACGAAAGGATCGGCTCGGGGCGCTCGCCCAGGCCCTCACCGGCAGTGGTGATAAGGATGGCGCCGGCGCAGGCGATGACCGCGACGATGGCGATGGCGATCGAGAAGATGATGACCTTCTTTTGCGTCTGGCTGCGCTCTGCCGCCGCCTTGGCGCGCAGGCTGTCGGGGGCGACGCGCGCCGTGGTCGCGCGCCCTGCAATCTGGCGCATCTCCTGGGTAGTTGCGGCGCCGCCTAAGTGCTCCTCGGCATTAAACTCAACGGGTTCATAGGCGCCGGCGGGGTAGTCGACGTCGGCGTGCGTACCTTTGAGGGCTTTGGCGCTGGCGGAGATAAAGTGGCGGTAGACCTGCGAGGACACAACGGTGATGACCGAGCTCACGGCGGCGCCAATTACTGAACCGGCAATACCAATCTTGGAAGCAAGCGCGACGCTCGTGGCGGCGGCTGCGGCGCCGGCGATGATCTGGGGAATGGAAATGTCATCGAACAGGCCCTTTTTGGGCGCGATGGCCATGGTTTGTCCGATGGAATGGTTTTCGTGAACGCCGTTGTTGAGCGCGGCTGGTGTCATGACGCGCGTGCGTGGCGCGTCGGTGTACTTGGTTGTCATACGGGGCCCTCCCGGTGTAAATCTGCTTCGTTTCGTGTAGCCATCAGGGTACCCACCAGATGTGAATCGTACGTGACATTTAACAGATATCATCAACTCATCAATTGCTCACCAAGTTGGTGGGATGCGGTTACACCCGGCGGTTGAACTACAATAGGGCTTGCTAATTGTTGTGAATGGCGTCTACGCACGGGAGCATTCTTATGAATCTTCACCTTTCTCAGTCTGATGGCTTTTTGCGTGTGGCGGCGGCGTCGCCGCGGATTCGCGTGGCCGATGTCGAGGGCAATGCCGAGGTTGCGTTAGCGGCTGTTCGCGCGGCTGTTGAGCGCGGCGTTCGCGCGCTGGTACTGCCCGAGCTCAACTTGTGCGGCTATACCGCGGCCGATCTGTTCCATAACCGCACATTACTGCATGCCTGCGAGGCTGCTTTGGTGCATATCCTCGATGAGACTCGTGAGCTGCCGATTGTCTTTACTATCGGTCTTCCCGTTGCAGTTGCCGAGAATATCTACAACTGCGCCGCCGTGTGCTGCGCGGGCGAGCTTTTGGGTCTTACGGCCAAGAAGTATCTGCCCAACTATGGCGAGTTCTACGAGCGCCGCTGGTTTGCTCCGGCGCCCGCAGATCCTGTGTGGGTCGAGTTTGCCGGTCAGGGTCCGGTTCCGTTGGGTTCGGGGCTTGTCTACCGCTGCTGTGATGAAGGTGCCGAGGACATGGTGCTGGGCGTTGAGGTCTGCGAGGACCTATGGGTGCCGGCGCCCCCTTCGACCGAGATGGCGCTTGCCGGTGCGACGGTGATCCTCAACCCGTCGGCCTCGGACGAGATTATCGGTAAGGCAGATTACCGACGCAGCCTCATATCCAACCAGAGCGCGCGCCTGTACTGTGCCTATGCCTATGCAGATGCGAGCGAGGGCGAGTCCACGACCGACATGGTCTTTGCGGGCGAGAACCTCGTCTACGAAAACGGCTCCAAGCTCGCCGCGACCAAACTGCTTACCTGCGATATGGCCATCGCCGACGTTGACCTTGACCGCCTGGTTGCCGAACGCCGTCGCTCGACGACGTGGACGCGTACCGACGATGCTCCGGAGGCCACGACCGTTGAGTTTTCGTTTGAGGGCGTGCTGGCAGACGAACCTGTTCTGCGCAACGCCTGCGACATCGACCGCGTTTTCCCTCGCGCGCCTTTTGTGCCGGCCGACCACGGTGATCTGGCCGAGCGTTGCGAGACCATCCTCGATCTGCAGACCGCCGGCCTCAAGACCCGCCTTGCCCACACAGGCACCAAGGCTGCGGTTATCGGCCTTTCGGGTGGCTTGGACTCCACGCTGGCACTGCTTGGGACCGTGCGTGCCTTCGATGCACTGGGGCTGCCGCGCACAGGCATCACTGCCGTGTCCATGCCCGGCTTTGGCACGACGCGTCGCACCAAGTCGAATGCCGAGTCGCTCGCCCGCGACCTGGGCGTGAGCTTCCGCGAGGTTTCGATCCACGCGGCTGTGGAGCAGCACTTCAGGGACATTGAGCACGATCCGGCCGTGCAGGACGTGACCTACGAGAACAGCCAGGCTCGCGAGCGCACGCAGATTCTGATGGATCTGGCCAACCAGGCTGGCGGTTTTGTCATCGGCACGGGCGACCTGTCGGAGCTGGCACTCGGCTGGGCTACCTATAACGGCGACCACATGAGCATGTACGCCGTCAACGCGAGCGTGCCCAAGACGCTCGTGCGCCATCTGGTGCGCTATGCCGCCGATGTCTTTGGCGGGCGCATTGCCGAGGTCTTGCTCGATATCCTCGATACGCCGGTGTCCCCCGAGCTTCTGCCGCCCACGGGCGACGGCGAGATTGCGCAGAAGACCGAGGATTTGGTGGGCCCGTACGAGCTACACGACTACTTCCTCTACTACCTGCTGCGTTTTGGCTTTGAGCCGGCCAAGATCTACCGCATGGCGCTCAAAAGCTTCGAGGGCGTCTACGACGCCAAGACCGTCCACACGTGGCTGCGTACGTTCTACCGTCGCTTCTTTGCCCAGCAGTTTAAGCGCAGCTGCCTGCCCGATGGTCCCAAGGTGGGATCGGTGACGCTCAGCCCGCGCGGCGATTGGCGTATGCCGAGTGACGCTAGCTCGCGTCTGTGGCTTGCGCAGATCGACGCGCTCAATCCAGTCGACTAAGGTTGGCTAAATTGAACCAATACGGGGGTTGCAAGCGTTACACTTTTGCAATCTGATGGCCCGTATCGCGCGGCGCTCTTGTCGGAGCGCCGCGTTTTTATATCGAAAGGTGGCACCATGCAGGCATCGCAGCGTCTCGACCGCTTTGGCGCGGAGGTCTTCGCCTCGCTCAACAACAAGCTTCTCGCGCTGAAGGCTCAGGGCAAGACCATTTACAACATGAGCGTGGGCACGCCCGACTTTAAGCCGTACGACCACGTGGTCGAGGCGCTCACGCAGGCGGCCCAAGATCCCGAGATGTGGAAGTATGCCCTGCGCGACCTGCCCGAACTCAAGCAAGCCGTGTGCGATTACTATGAGCGTCGCTTTGGCGTTTCGGGCATTACGCCGTCTATGGTGCAGTCGTGCAACGGCACGCAGGAGGGCGTGGGCCATTTGGGCCTGGCCCTGCTCGATCCGGGTGACACCATTCTGGTTCCCGATCCGTGCTACCCGGTCTTTGAGGCAGGTGCCAAGATCGCCGATGCCAAGCTCGAATACTATCCGCTGGTTGCCGAGCATAATTACCTGCCCTATGTGGCGGGTATTGATCCCGAGGTGGCCGATCGTGCCAAGTATATGATCGTGTCGCTGCCCGCGAACCCGGTCGGCTCGGTGGGCACGCCCGAGGTCTACGAGGAGATTATCGCTTTCGCCCGCGAGCATGATCTGCTCATCGTTCACGACAACGCGTACTCCGACATCGTGTTTGACGGCGAGCCCGGCGGCAGCTTCTTGCAGTATCCCGGTGCGCTTGAGGTGGGCGTGGAGTTCTTCTCGCTTTCCAAGTCGTTTAACGTCACCGGTGCCCGCATCGGCTTTTTGGTCGGTCGCGAGGATGTTGTCTCGGCCTTTGCCAAGCTGCGTGGTCAGATCGACTTTGGTATGTTCTTCCCGATTCAGAAGGCCGCCATCGCGTGCCTGAACGGTCCGCGCGATGAGGTCGAGGCGCAGCGTCTGAAGTACCAGGAACGCCGCGATGCCCTGTGCGACGGTCTTGAGGGCCTGGGCTGGGAGCGTCCCAACGCGCATGGCTCTATGTTTGTGTGGGCCAAGCTTCCCGGTGGTCGCACCGATTCCATGGCGTTTTGCGAGGAGCTTATGGAGAAGGCCGGCGTTGTGGTGACGCCGGGCGCGAGCTTTGGCCCTTCGGGCGAGGAGCACGTGCGCATGGCGCTGGTCTTACCGCCCGACCAGATCGCTTTGGCTGTCGAGGCCATTCGCGCGGCGGGCCTGTATTAGAAAGCTATTTCGGCTCGTCAATAGCTCGAAACCGATTTCGTGCAGTTATTTTACGAATTCTGCAAACAATTTCGGTAAACGGTCGATTTTTGGCTGCGAATAGGAGCATAATCAAAGTCCCGATTGGATGTATTGGGATTACGGCAAGCCGCTCGGGTCGTTCCCGGGCGGCTTGTTTGTGGAGAGAGATGGGAGTTTCTAATGGTTAACGAGAAGAAGGTCGCTATTGTCGGCTGCGGTTTCGTCGGTTCATCTTCGGCGTTCGCGTTGATGCAGAGTGGCCTGTTCTCCGAGATGGTCCTCATCGACGTGGATAAGAACCGCGCCGAGGGTGAGGCCCTGGATATCGCGCACGGCATGACGTTTGCCGAGCCGATGAAGATCTACGCCGGCGATTATTCCGATGTCGCCGACGCCGCCATGATCGTCGTCACCGCTGGTGCTGCCCAGAAGCCCGGTGAGACCCGCCTGGACCTGGTCAACAAGAACGTAAACATCTTTAAGTCCATTATCCCCGAGATTAAGAAGTCTGGCTTCGACGGCATTCTGCTCATCGTCTCCAACCCGGTCGACGTTCTGACCTACGCCGCCATCAAGATGTCCGGCCTGCCCGAGGGCCATGTCATCGGCTCCGGTACCGTGCTCGACACCGGCCGTCTGCAACAGATGCTTGGTGCCCACGTCGAGGTTGACCCGCGCGATGTCCAGGCCTACGTCATGGGCGAGCACGGTGACTCCGAGTTCGTCGCTTGGTCCAGCGCTCAGGTTGCCGGCGTGCCGCTGAACACCTTCTGTGAGCTTCACGGCCACCTGGAGCATGAGGCTGCCGAGAAGCGCATCGCCGAGGACGTCAAGAACTCCGCCTACACCATCATCGAGAAGAAGCACGCCACCTACTACGGTGTCGCTATGGCCGTCAAGCGCATCTGCACTGCTGTCATGCGCGATGAGCAGACCGTTCTGCCTGTCTCCTCGCTCATGGTGGGCGAGTACGGCCTGTCCGATCTGGCCATCTCCATGCCGACGGTCGTTGGCCGCGACGGCGTCGTTTGCCGCGTTCCCGTGCCGCTGAACGATGAAGAGCAGCATGAGCGAACCGTCTCTGCAAAGGCCCTCAAGGACATCATAGACAGCGTAGACTTCTCCTGCTAAATAAAGCTATTTTGGGCAACAGGCTACAATGAAAGGCGTCCGGGCCACACGGTCCGGGCGCCTTTTTGGTGCGAGGGGGTCAGGTTACTTTGCACCACCCCAATGCACCATAGTTGATGGGAGGGCCATGTCGGATTCGCCTAATTTTTTGACCTATGCCCAGACGGCGTTTTATCCGTTTGAGGAGCAGCCGTTCTGCGCGGTAGATAGCCTGGTCTTTGCGTGGTTGTCCTATTTGCGTTTGCCGGGTGATATGGCGGAGCTGAGGAACTGGCAGGGCCTAGACGTACGCGAGCTGCTGCGTGCCGAGTGCTACCGGGAGATGATTGGCGACTTGTGGGACCCAGAGGGGAGCAGGGCCTTGTTGGAGGCCGTGGCGGCAAGCCCTCGTTACCGTGGCGTGCACGTTTGCGGCTATCGTGCCGTGAGCGACGTGGTGGCGACAGAGCAGTTTGCAGCCATGGCGTTCCGGTTTCCGGTGGGGTTTAGTTATCTGTCCTTCCGGGGGACCGACAGCACGATTGTGGGCTGGAAAGAGGACTTTAACATGGCGTTCCGGTGTCCTGTGCCGGCCCAGGAATCCGCGGCGCGTTATGTAGACGAGGCGGCGGATGCGATTGACGGGCCGCTTTTGTGCGGAGGTCATTCCAAGGGTGGAAACCTTGCGGTGTACGGTGCGACGATGTGCCCCGATGTCGCCCGTGAGCGAATCGAACGGGCGTATTCCCATGATGGTCCGGGCTTCGTCGAGGAGTTTCTGAGCGGCAACGCCTTCGCCGATCTATCCGGTCGAATCGACAAGACGCTACCTCGGTCGTCGATCTTTGGCATGATGTTCGAGACACAGGAGGACTATGCCATCGTTGAGAGCACCGAGTTCAGCCTGCTTCAGCATAATCCTTTTAGCTGGGTGGTTGATGGTCGCGACTTCGTGTACTGTGAGCGCCTGTCCGCCGGTGCTCGATACGTTGATGGCTCCATTCGCGAGATGCTGCTTGCGGTGTCGCCTAGCGAGCGCGAGCGTTTTGTAGATGCGTTGTTCTCCGTGCTTGAGGCTACGGGTGCTGAGCGGTTTGCGGATATCGCTGGGAATCTGCGCGAGAGCCTGCCCGTGATGCTCCAGGCTGCGCAAGGCTTTGACAAGGATACGCGACGCTTTGTCTCGCAGACCATCGCGGCAATCCTTAAATGCGCACTGCTGCCCAAACGACCCCAGATCGACATGCCCGCTGCCGGCAAGAGTTTGGCAGAACAGCTTGAGGCTTGGCAGTCCGAGCTCCTGCGCTAGCCATTGGTGCAAAGCAACCTGTCCCCGATGCATCAATCTTCGATGCTCCTGGGTCGGGCTCGACCGCTATACTGGTTCGTGCCGAAATCGATCTAGAACGGAATGCCGTATATGAAAATCAATCACGCGATTCTGCATATCCTGGACTTTGACTCTGCCGTCAACGTCATGAGCCAGCGCGAGCTCGATATCGAGAGCCGTACCGTCCGCAATTTCGTAACCACGCATCTGCGCCGCGCACGCCCCTCGGCCGACAATAAACGCGCCCCGTTTGCCGAGACCTCCGCATTCGGCGGCGCGCTCACGGGCTATTTCTTTGGTGAGCGTGAGTTCGTGGACCTGTCTCAGCAGATTGCGGAGTTCATCTCTTCCGAACTCGCCAAGGCCGAGAAAGCCGAGTCCACCGACGTACTCGTGGCTGATTTTGACGACGATGAGGATGCCCGCTGGTTTGCCGTGATGCTGCTGGGCTCCAAGCAGGCCTTTATGCACGAAGTGGGCCGCGAGGAGGGGGAGGTGCGCAATGACATCGCGCGCCACTACGCTATTCTGCCAAACCCCTCGCAAAAGGTGCCAAGCTATGCCATCGTGCGCGCGAGCACCATGGAGATTGGGTACGTGGACAAGAAACGCAAGATTGCCGGCGAGGACCGTATGCTTATTCCCGATGGCCTGCTGCAGTGCGACACGGGCGTGTCGGGTAAGGAGGTCATCGACACCGTGACGCGTGTGGTCGAGGAAGTCGCCGAGGAGCACGGTGCCAACACGGCTGTAGCACTCGCCAAGGTTAAGGCTGCTGTTGCCGAGAAAGTTGAGGATGACGAGGAACTGCCCCCTTGGGATATCGTCGATGAGGTCTTTGAGGACGAGCCGGTTATCAAGGAGAGCGTGCGCGCGGCACTGACTGAGGAGAAGGTGCCTGAGCGTGTGCCCGTGGAGCGCAAGCAGGTCGAACGCGCGGCGGTGCGCAACCACAAGATCCGTACCGACACGGGCATCGAGATCAGCTTCCCGGCCGAGATGGGTTCGAACTCTGAGTACATCGAGTTTGTCAACGAGCCCAACGGCCTCATCTCCATCGAGCTCAAGAATATCGGCAGCATCGAGAACCGATAAGGCTTTTTACTTTTGAATAAAAGTCTGGATTATATTTTGAAGTATACTTTGAAATATAATCCAGATTATTTTTTGGAGGTCAAAATGTCCCCACTTGTTCTGGAAAAACCGGTGTTTACAAAAGACCAGGTTGTTTCTGCTACCGAAGCAAGCAAGTCCTTATCCGCCATTCGTAAACACGCAAAACGCGCGCCTCAGTTCATTGCTGATCATAATGATATCGATACCGTGATTATCGACTATGCTGCCTATGAGGAAATGTACGGCGCGCTGCAGTATCTGCGTGAACTTGAGATAAATCGCATCGCTGCGGATCGAGTCAAGCATGGTCCGCATGAGTTTGTTCCGTTTGAGGACGCCTTAACTGCCGAGGAGCTCGCGGAGCTTGAGTCGATGGATTCGGACGCGATTCCCGACGAGGATCTTTTCGAATGAGCGGGCATTTTGTTGTCGGCTTTTTGAATCGAGACGTCGAGAAGGAATATCAAAAACTAGATGGATCCCAGCGCAGGCTCGTCCGTATTGCCGTCGCAAAATTAAAGACGCGCGCTGATGAAATCGGAACGCCGCTTCACGGCGAGCTCGCCGGCTGCAAAAAGATTAAATGGCGGAATGCGGGACTCAGAATGGTTTTCCGAATCCGAGAGGACGGAATGGTTGAGATTGCCGAGATTGTGGCAATAGGGCGGCGCGATCGTTCCGAGGTCTACAAGACGGCCGTAGGGCGCCTGTCAAAGCGACCCGCCATGGTTGAATACGACGGAACCCTGAGATGATGAAGGCCGAAGCCTCGGACGAGGGCTTCGGCCTTTTTACTTGGGGCT